>JAQTOX010000140.1 GCA_028713055.1 Methylococcales bacterium
AAGGTTCGTTTTCTTTAAGTTTTACTGATGGCATTACAATAATTCCAGTTATGTTAAGATGATAAAAATAGGTCGGCAGCGAGTTTGTTGCCTAAATAGAACCCGTGATTATACCTTTACTTCCCTCATTTTCAAAAACTCAATGTATATTTTAGGCATCGAAACGTCATGCGACGAAACCGGCGTGGCTATTTACCACTCTCAACGCGGTTTAATTCACCATTTACTTTGTAGCCAAATCGAAATGCACAGCGAATACGGCGGTGTTGTGCCTGAACTTGCCTCCCGCGATCATATACGCAAATTGATTCCCTTGATTAAGCAGCTATTACGCGAAAGTGATTTAACATCTAAAGACATAACGGCGATTGCCTACACCGCAGGGCCTGGACTGATGGGCGCATTGTTAGTCGGTGCAGCAACCGCACAAAGTTTGGCGATGGCATGGCAAATCCCAGCCGTTGCAGTGCATCACATGGAAGGACATTTGCTCGCACCAATGTTGGAAGAAAATCCACCTGCTTTTCCATTTGTGGCTTTGTTAATTTCGGGAGGACACACGTTATTAGTAGAAGTAACAGCCGTGGGAAAGTATGAATTATTGGGTGAATCGTTAGACGATGCGGCGGGGGAAGCGTTTGATAAAACCGCAAAATTATTAGGCTTGAGTTATCCAGGTGGTGTGAAACTTTCAGAATTAGCCAAATCTGGACAGGCTCGTTTTCGTTTTCCACGACCGATGACGGATAGAGCGGGATTGGATTTTAGTTTTAGTGGTTTAAAAACGTTTGCTCTAACCACATTTCAAAAGAGCGAACAATCTGAACAAGACAAAGCTGATATTGCATTGGCATTTCAAGAGGCAGTTGCCGACACGCTAGCGATTAAGTGTCGACGTGCTTTGCAACAAACGGGGTTAAAAACGTTAGTGGTTGCCGGTGGCGTGAGTGCAAACTCGCAAATTCGCACGGCATTAAGGGAAATGGTCGCAAAAGAAGACGGCAAAGTTTTTTTTCCACGATCCGAATTTTGTACAGATAACGGTGCCATGATTGCGTACGCAGGTTATCAACGTTTCCTTATGGGGCAAGTTCAAAACTCAGAAATATTTGCCAGTCCACGTTGGTCGATGATTGAATTATAAAAAAATAAAAATTAACCTTTACAATTTTGTAAATTGACAGTACAATTACCCTTCTTTTTTAGGGTCGTTAGCTCAGCCGGTAGAGCACCGCACTTTTAATGCGATGGTCGTGCGTTCGAATCGCACACGACCCACCAATAAAACACTTAAGCCAGTGAAAGCTGGTTTTTTTGTGCCAGTAATAAAGATCCTTTCTAAAATGACACTCTTACGTCAAGCTAGACGAAAATATCGCAAAAATGAATGAAATAACTAAATATCATTGGGGGATAGAAAAAACTGTCATGCAATTACGAGCATTGCGGGTGCAGTCGCTGGAAAATAGGCATCGCCTCCACAAACCACCTAAATTGCCATCACGCAAAGAGTTGCAACAAATTTTAGACGGACTAATGGCGGTACTTTTTCCGAATCGTTTGGGACGACCAGATTTGACCGAGGAAGGCATTGATTATTTTGTCGGTCATACACTAAGTTGTGTGCTGTATGAATTATTTAAACAAATTCGCCGTGAATTGCAGTTTATTTCGGGTAGCGAAAAAAATAATGTAGCACATCATCAGGCAATTGAAATTACACGCTTATTTACAGCACAATTACCGGTGGTTCGAGCGTTAATTGATAGCGATATTCAAGCAGCTTATGAGGGAGATCCGGCAGCACGGACACCTGATGAAGTACTGGTTTGTTACCCTGGAATTATGGCGGTAATTTATCACCGATTAGCACATATCTTATACACAAACGGCACACCATTAGTTGCGAGAATGATTGCAGAACTAGCACATTCAGCAACAGGGATTGACATTCATCCAGGTGCACAAATTGGCGAAAGCTTTTTCATTGATCACGGCACAGGCGTGGTGATTGGAGAGACTACAGTTATCGGACAACGGGTACGTTTATATCAAGCAGTAACGTTGGGGGCAAAACGCTTTCAAAAAGATGAAAATGGCGTATTGGTGAAAGGAAATTTACGCCATCCAATTGTTGAAGACGACGTAGTGATTTACGCAGGAGCCACGATTTTGGGACGAGTAATAATCGGTAGCAGTTCAATTATCGGTGGCAATGTTTGGCTCACGCATAGCGTGCCTCCATTTAGTGTAATTACACAAGCCAACGAACAAAGCGAATAATCAAAATTGCATTAATTCCACAATCTAATCGTAATTAACGCTGTTTTCGTTTAGAATTAAAATGTGTAACTGCAAAACGCGCCCGTAGCTCAGCTGGATAGAGCGCAGCCCTCCGGAGGCTGAGGTCAGTGGTTCGAATCCACTCGGGCGCACCAAAATTCTGTGACATCTTCTACCTCATAATTCCTGCAACATCTTTTACTTCAATTCGCCATCATGCTTTGCGATATTTATTGCACGCTAAATCATAATTTAAAATAAAACATTTAAAATCAATAAAATACATTTGTTACAAATATTTGGGATAGACTTATCATTTCCCGATGATATATTTGACTTTTCACAATTTGGACATTCTGAGTACATTTTTCTTAAGTTCAAGCGTTAAAAAATTAGTTCAAAATTAACCCCGAAAATTTTGTCGAATAAAAAATAATTATCCGATACCCGATGGAGGACGGATTGTAACAACGAAGTAAGCCTAACAAGAGGAAATGTGTGAACGAGGTCGGGCTATCACCGACGTGCTTACCTCCCCGAACCCGACAATTGAAGCGACGGGGTTTCACGCGAAATTTGATGAAGAATCGTACAATTTTTGCCACAGCAAAGCGTATCGTTGTAAAAATAGGTAGTTCTCTGCTTACCAAAGGTGGCAAAGGTTTGGACAAGGTCTCCATTGCCGATTGGGTTAGACAAATGGCAGATCTACGCAAAGAGGGCGTAGATATTATTTTAGTATCATCAGGTTCAGTCGCGGAAGGCGTATGGCGATTAGGTTTAACAACTCGCCCAACGGCATTGCATGAATTACAAGCCGCCGCCGCCGTTGGACAAATGGGGTTGGTGCGTGCGTTTGATGACACCTTTCAACAGCACGATTTACATGCCGCACAGGTTTTATTGACACACGATGATTTATCGGATCGTCAGCGTTATTTGAATGCGCGAAGTACACTTTTAACGTTACTTGATTTTGGTGTGATCCCTGTTATTAACGAAAATGACACTGTTGCAACGGAAGAAATTCGTTTTGGCGATAATGACACGCTTGCTGCATTAGTAGCGAATTTGGTTGAAGCCGATTTACTGATTATTCTGACAGATCAGCAAGGTTTATTTACTGCCGATCCAAGCGTAAATGCAGATGCAACGCTCATTTCGCAAATTAGCGTTGATGATGATCGTTTAGAAGGTATGGCTGGTGATAGTCGTAGTGGTTTAGGACGTGGTGGAATGTCCACGAAAGTTCGTGCCGCGAGACTTGCTGCTCGCTCCGGTGCCGCAACCGTCATTGCCGCAGGTGCTACGGCAGACGTGATCAACTCAATTTTAAAAGGTGACGATTTAGGCACCCACTTTTTGCCCGATATTGAACCATTGTTAGCACGAAAACGTTGGCTTGCCGGTCAATTACAAGTCAAAGGGCAATTGGTTTTAGATAATGGTGCGGTAGAGATGCTCAAAAATAACGGCAAAAGTTTATTAGCTGTGGGCGTGAAATGGACGAACGGACAATTTGAACGGGGCGAATTGGTCTCTTGTTTAGATTTGAACGGTATCGAAATTGCACGCGGGTTAGTCAATTACGGCAGCGAAGAAACTCGAAAAATTGCAGGTAAAAGCAGCTTAGAATTCGAAAAATTATTGGGTTATGCCGATGATTTAGAATTAATACACCGTGATAATTTAGTGTTGATTTAAGTTCATCTTTTTAGATAACGGCATGGATTAAGCCAGTTTCAAACTAGCATAGACGGGGTTCATAGGTTAGAATTAACCCGATTATTTGTAATAATTATTCGGTAAACGGAACAAGGCAAATGATGTTGTATCGCTTTGAATTACCAACGGATATACGATAAAGTTTTTAAACTACTAGAGGAGTTTGCTCCGTGAAAAAAACAAAGCAACTGTTCGCTGGTGCGACGTTAGCTACCTTTGGGTTGCAAAGCGCACACGCGGATTACGCACTAAACTTAATGCAAGGAGTCACAAAAGTCAGTCATGACATTTTTGACTTGCACATGCTCATTTTATGGGTGTGTGTGTTTATCGGGCTTGCCGTTTTCGGTACGATGTTTTACTCAATGTATCATCATCGCAAATCCAAAGGACACCAAGCCGCAAATTTCCACGAAAATACCACCGTTGAAATTATTTGGACTGTTATTCCTACGTTAATTTTGGTCGCAATGGCAATTCCCGCCACAAAAACCATGATTGAGTTAGACAACGTTCAAGATTCTGAAATGTCGATTAAAGTCACTGGTAAACAATGGTATTGGGATTATGAATATCTTGGTACAGGCGTTCACTTTGAAAGTCATTTGGATGCGGCAAGTGAAAAAGCACATCGTGTTGATTCGATTGATCCACACACTGTTCCACACTATTTGTTAAACGTGGATAACCCATTGGTTGTTCCTGTGGGTAAGAAAATTCGTTTCGTTTTCACATCTGCTGACGTAATCCATTCTTGGTGGGTACCTGATTTAGGATGGAAAAAAGATGCAAATCCAGGTTTCATTAACGAGGCGTGGACACAAGTTGATAAACCAGGTGTTTATCGTGGACAGTGTACCGAATTGTGCGGACGCGATCATGGCTTCATGCCTATCGTTGTTATCGCAATGGAACAAGGTGATTACGACAACTGGGTAAAAACCACTTTAGCGAAACAAGAAGAAAAACCTGATTTAAGCGATCAATCGCGTGAACAGTTAATGGCAAATGGTGCAGCGGTTTATTTGAAAAATTGCGTCGCGTGTCATCAAATTGATGGGACAGGTGCAGCAGGTGCTTATCCTGCCTTGCGTGGTAGTGCGAAAGTTAACGCGGGTATCGATCCATTGATTGGTTTCTTACAAGCTGGTACAAGCAAAATGCCTTCATTTGCTAAGTTGAAAGACAATGAATTAGCGGCAGTCATTACTTACATTAGAAATGCGCCTGAACTCGGCAATAAAGTTGGCGACGAAGTTCAACCGAAAGCTATCACGCCCGTTTATGACGACGATGATAAATAACGGCTTCTCGTCTTTACTCTTTTTTAACTTTTAATGAGGTAAAAATATGTCTGCTGTAACAGCTGAACATGCACACGATGATCATCACGATGATCACGCGCATGGCCCGGAAAAGGGCTGGTTGCGTTGGATAGTTACCACCAACCATAAAGATATTGGTACGTTGTATTTGTTGTTTGCGTTAGCGATGTTTTTTGTCGGCGGCGCGATGGCGATGATTATTCGTGCTGAATTGTTTGAACCAGGAATGCAATTTGTAAATCCGCAATTTTTTAACTCAATGACCACTATGCACGCGCTGGTAATGGTTTTTGGGGCAGTTATGCCGGCGTTTGTTGGTTTAGCAAACTGGATGATTCCTATGATGATTGGTGCGCCCGATATGGCGTTACCACGTATGAACAACATGAGTTTTTGGATGTTGGTGGCGGGTGTTTTATTACTTGCATCAACATTATTCATGGAAGGTGGCGCACCTGCGGGTGGTTGGACATTGTATCCACCATTGGTTTTACAAACGGGTAAAGCGTTACCATTTGCGATTTTCTCAGTACATTTATTGGGTATTTCCTCAATCATGGGTGCAATTAACATTGTTGCAACCATTTTGAATATGCGTGCGCCTGCGATGTCGTTGATGAAAATGCCAATGTTTGTTTGGACTTGGTTGATTACAGGCTTTTTGTTAATCGCGATCATGCCGGTATTTGCTGGTGCGGTGACGATGTTGTTAACCGATAAATTTTTTCACACCAGCTTCTTCGATGCAGCGGGTGGCGGTGATCCTGTACTTTATCAACACATTTTCTGGTTCTTCGGACACCCAGAAGTTTATGTAATGATTTTGCCAACTTTCGGTGTGGCTTCAACCATTATTCCAGTGTTTGCGCGTAAACCTTTATTTGGTTACAGCTCAATGGTTTATGCAACAGCATCAATTGCGTTCTTGTCGTTTATTGTTTGGGCGCATCAC
>JAQTOX010000141.1 GCA_028713055.1 Methylococcales bacterium
CCCTGATGTTGAAATGATGCTTGGTGTGGGTAATATCACTGAATTAACGCACGCTGACACCTCTGGCATGAATGCGTTGCTTTTAGGGATTTGTTCAGAGCTTAACATCAATCATATTTTGGCAACCGAAGTGAGCCGTCATGCGTCACGCGCCATCGAAGAAGCCGATTTAGCACGGCGCATTATGTTTGCCGCAAAAGAACATGACACCTTACCAAAACATATCAACGCTGGCTTGATGGCGTTGCATGAACCCACAGCGTTTCCGTATTCATTCAGCGAAATTCAAGAACTCGCCGCGCAAATCAAAGACCCCAGTTATCGCGTGCAAATCAGTTCGGAAGGCGTGCATATTTTTAATCGTGATGGTTTCCACAGCGCGACTGATCCGTTTGAATTATTTCCGAAATTAGGTGTTGAAAATGACGGCGGTCATGCGTTTTATTTAGGGGTGGAATTGGCGCGTGCTGAAATTGCCCAAAAATTAGGCAAACGTTTTAATCAAGACCAAGCATTAGATTGGGGTTGTGCTGTCGACTCAGAAGAATCAGATGTTGATTTGCATACTTTTAAACCCGCTGGAACAACATTGAAAAAATAATTTTTCAGTGATACAACCCAAATTAAAAACATAAATTAAAATTAAACCATCTGAAACGGTATTAAATCTGGTCAGTTATATCGTCGACATAGAATAAACTATTAGCCTACTACTTTCGGTGGACGAAAAATAACAATGCAAAAAGCAAAAATTCTTATTGTCGATGATAATCCAAATAATCGTTTTTCCATTCGCACAATCCTACAAAGCGTCGATGCGGAGTTGCATGAAGCAAATAATGGCTTTGATGCGTTAAATATGGCATTGAAAACAAATTACGCATTGATTTTACTTGATGAGCAACTGCCAAATTTGGGCAGTTATGATGTGTGTAAACAGTTACGTGCTGATAATCATACTGCTGATATTCCAATCATTTTTTTAACCGGCGCGTTTACAGAAAATAATGACCAACTGCGTGGTTACAAAGCGGGAGCGACCGATTGTCTAACGAAGCCGTTAGATGAACATATCTTAAAAGCAAAAGTTCACATTTTTTTGCGTATTTACCAGCAACATCAACAACTACAACAAAATAATGCCGATTTAAAGTTAGCCGCTTCTGTTTTCGAATCGCAACAAGGCATTTTAATTACCGATGTAAACAACATTATTATTCGCGTCAATAAAGCCTTCAGCGCAATAACGCTTTACAGTGCAGAGGAAGTCATTGGGAAAAAGCCCAACATTCTTAAATCGGGTCGTCATGATGAGAATTTTTATTTTGGTATGTGGCAAAGCCTTAAAAACTTTGACGCATGGCAAGGTGAAATTTGGAATCGCCGCAAAAATGGTGAAATTTATCCGGAATGGTTAAATCTCTCATCCGTAAAAAATGAAGGTATCGTGACACATTACATTGCGACAATGAGCGATATTACCAACTACAAAAATGCCGAGGACAAAATTCATCAACTCGCATTTTATGATCCATTGACAGGATTGCCTAATCGTCGCTTGTTATTTGAACGTTTACAACATGGCATTGAAAGATGTTCACGTGATGGCGTATTTTTGGCGGTGTTGATGATGGATTTAGATTATTTCAAAGCCGTTAATGACACGCTAGGACATTTGGCGGGCGATCAACTTTTACAACAAGTTGCGTTTCGTTTGCTACATCGATTACGTAGCTCTGATATGGTTGCTCGTTTAGGTGGCGATGAATTTACGATAGTGTTGGAAGGCATAAATCATATTGACGGCGCAGCCAGTGTTGCGGAATACATTATTGATGATTTGTCGAAACCGTTTCATTTAAGTATCAACAATAAAATTGAACATCAACAAGAAGTGCATATTGGCGCAAGTATCGGTATTAGCATTTATGGTGAACACGGCATAACGCCACAATCCCTTATGGATAAAGCAGATGCAGCTTTATACAAAGCCAAAAAAAATGGACGTAACTGTTTTGCTTACTATTCGGAAGAATTGACGCTTTTGGCACTTAAACGTCATAAACTGGAATCGATTTTAAAATTTATTATTGAGAATAATAAGTTACTCGTGCATTACCAAGCGCAGGTGGATATTGCTACGGACAAAATCATTGGCGCGGAAGCCTTAATTCGCTGGGATTATTCGGATAAAAGTTTTGATTCCCCAACGCATTTAATTCAATTCGCCGAAGAAACAGGATTTATTGTGGCTATTGGTAATTGGATACTGCGTGAAACGTGTCGACAAGGTAAACAATGGCTGGATGCGGGGCTTCCCCCATTGGTATTAGCGGTGAATGTGTCGTCACACCAATTTCGTCATACCAATTTCGTTAGTACAGTTTCCGACGTGCTTCGTGACACCCAATTTCCAGCAACTTATTTGGAATTAGAAGTCACCGAAAATGGTTTAATGGATAATCAAGAAAAAACTAGATTACTGTTGAATGGCTTACGACAATTGGGTGTTAGGCTTTCAATTGATGATTTTGGAACAGGCTATTCGTCGTTAGCATGTTTAAAACATTTTCCTGTTAATACGTTGAAAATAGACAATAGTTTTATCAATGAAATTCCGCACAATCGAGAAGATATGGCAATTGCGGCAACCATAATTTCTACCGGTCGTATATTAGGTTTTGACGTATTAGCAGAAGGCGTTGAAACGCAAGAACAGCTTGCCTTTTTGAAAGAAAAAGGCTGCAACAAGTATCAAGGTCGTATTAAGAGCAAACCGCTACCTGCATATGAATTCGAGCAATTATTACGAAAAAACTTAAACAAGTAACCGAATGTATAAGGAAAATATATGACTAAAATTTTAATAATCGATGACGAGAAGTCACCACGAAATTTGTTACAACAAATCTTAGTTCGAGATGGACATGAGGTCGTAACCGCGATCGATGGTGTGGATGGCATTGATTGTTTTGTTAAATTTGATCCAGAACTCGTTATTACAGATATGATTATGCCCAATAAAAATGGCGTTGAACTGATAATAGAATTGAAACAACTCAATCCAGACGTTGCCATTATTGCTATGTCTGGCGGTAGTCGAACTATTGATGCTGACTTTTTTTTGGAAGGTGCTGAGCATTTAAGTGTGCAAGGAATTTTGCAAAAACCATTTACTCGTGATCAATTGCGCGAAGCTGTTCAACTTGCTTTAAAAATGGAATAACGCCGTGATTCAAGAACTGATAGTCACCACAAAAAATGCGGCAGGCATTCCACACCTTGCGCCGATGGGCGTACACGTTCATGATGATGAAATTCACATCTTGCCATTTAAACCGTCAACTACATTGGCGAATTTGCTCGAAACAAAAAAAGCCGTTTTGAATTATTGTGACGATGTGCGAATTTTTGCAGGTTGTTTAACGGGGCGACGTGATTGGGCATTAAACAATTTGGTTTTAGATGGCACGTTGGCACATAGCGACGTGGAATTAGTGCGCGTTGAAGATGATGACACACGCCCAACGTTGATTTGTAAAATTTTAAACACTGTTAATCACGCGCCATTCAGGGGGGTTAATCGCGCTCAGTATTCAGTTTTAGAAGCGGCAATTTTAGTCAGTCGTTTGCACATGTTGCCAATCGAAAAAATCGACAGCGAAATTGCGTATTTAAAAATTGGTTTAGATAAAACGGCTGGCGAACGTGAATTGGAAGCGTGGAATTGGTTGATGGAAAAAATTGAATCGTTCAAAACGGAGAACTCAAAATGACGGGGATGCTTGCCAGCGTTAAAAATTTATCCGAAGCGCAACTCGTTTTAAATGCCAACGTCGATATTATTGATTTAAAACAACCTGAATTTGGCGCGTTAGGCGCATTATCCGTTGGTGATGTGGCTGAAATTGTGAAAAGCCTAAACGGACGTTGCGTTGTCAGTGCGACGGTGGGTGATTTGCCGATGGATGCCGAAATCATTTTTAACGCGGTTTCTGAAATGGCAAAAACAGGCGTGGATTTCGTCAAAATCGGTTTTTTTCCTGATGGCGATTGGTTGGCGATTGTGCAAAAACTCGCCGAGTTAGCGCAACACACAAAATTGATTGCTGTGTTATTTGCCGATACACAACCTGATTTTGCAATTATTCCCGGATTAAAAAAGTCTAATTTTGCAGGTGTCATGCTCGATACAATGCACAAACAAAAAGGTTCATTAACACAAGTAATGGCAAATGAAACGATTGCCGAATTTGTTGAACTTTCTAAAACACAGCAATTGATTTGTGGTTTAGCAGGTTCATTACGTTTGGAAAATATCGCAGCGTTGTTGCTATTTGAAGCGGATTATTTAGGCTTTCGTGGCGCGTTATGCGCTGAAAATAATAGGACGGAACAATTAGACACAAACGCGCTGCAAATGATTCGCAGCGCAATTCGGTAATTCGATTTTTACGCTAAAACGCCACGGATAACAGTGACGATTTCTTCAATCTCTTCATTTTTCAAATACGGGCAAATCGGTAACGAAAAACACCGTGCGGCAACCGATTCGGTCACAGGTAAAGTCATACCATTGCATTCTTCTTTAAACGCATTTTGTTGGTGTAACGGTACAGGATAATAAACCGCGCAGCCGATTTGTTTGGCTTGCAAAGCTGCCATCACCTCGTCACGTCTATCGCAAAGCAACGTGTATTGATGATAAACGTGTTGTCCTAAACCATCTTCAAACGGTGTTTCGAGTGGCAAACCTGCGAGTAACTGTGAATACAAATGCGCGACACGGCGACGTTCTTGATTGTATTTGTCGATATGTTTGAGTTTTGCGCGTAACACGACGGCTTGCATTTCATCTAAACGGCTGTTGTAACCAATGATGTCGTGGTAATAACGCACATCTGAACCATGATTGCGAAGTTGGCGAATTTTTGCCGCCGCTTTGTCACAATTGGTGGTCGCTAAGCCGCCATCACCAAACGCGCCTAAATTTTTGCTAGGGAAAAAACTAAATCCCGCCGCATGACCGATTCCGCCCGTTTGTTTACCATTAACCGTCGCGCCAAACGATTGGCAACAATCTTCAATCAATTTCAAATTGTGTTTTTCACAAATTGCTGAAATCGCGTTCATATCTGCGGGTTGTCCAAACAAATGCACAGGCATGACGGCTTTTGTTTTGGGTGTAATCGCGGCTTCAATGGCTTTTGGACAAATGTTAAAGGTACGCGGGTCAATATCGACAAACACCGGAATTGCACCAACATATTTAATCGCTTCGGCAGTCGCAATAAACGTAAATGGCGTGGTAATGACTTCGTCGCCTGCTTTAATTCCTTCGGCAATTAACGCCAAATGCAACGCATCTGTGCCAGATGCAACTCCAATTGCGTGTTTTACGCCAAGATATTCTGCCGCTTCGCGTTCAAAGGCTTGCACATTTGCGCCTAAAATAAAGCTGCAATTTTCAATTGTTTCGGCTAAACCGCGTTCGACTTCTTCTTTAATTTCGGCGTATTGCGCCTTAAGGTTGACCATTGGAATCATGGTGATTAGTTTTCCTTTAGTTTAATAATTGTGTAATTTGAATGGCTGTCGCTAACGCTAAACGTGCCGCTTCGCCTGTGACTAATGGTTGTTTTCCGGTTTGAATGCAATCGACAAATTGTTGAATTTCAGCCATCAGCGCGTCGCTGGTTTCAAAAGTGGCTTCTTCACTGACAATTTCAGGCACGCCAGGGAACATTTCTTTGTCGCCAGTGTGATATTTTTGCAAAATCCGATTTTGAAAATCGACCGACGCATACGAACTCGGTCTAAATAAACGCATTTTACGTTCGAGTTTCATGCTTATTCGGCTTGCTGTGACGTTTGCTACGCAACCGTTTTTAAACGTTAAACGCGCATTCGCAATGTCAGTGCCTTTCGTTAAAACAGGCGTACCACTCGCGTCAATGCGTTCAATTTCCGAATCAACTAACGCCAAAATAATATCGATGTCATGAATCATTAAATCTAAAACGACGCTCACATCATTCGCACGCGGATTAAATGGCGACAACCGGTGTGATTCAATAAACAACGGTTTTTCGTCTTTATCGAGTGCGAGAACGGCGGGATTGAAACGCTCTAAATGTCCCACTTGCAAAATCAGATTTTTTTATTTGGCAATCGCAATCAATTA
>JAQTOX010000021.1 GCA_028713055.1 Methylococcales bacterium
GTCTGATGAACGTAGCGCGTTCACTCCATCGGCAACAATTCGCAAAGCGTCAATGTCTAAGCCTGAATCCGTTTCGTCCAAAATGCACAGTTGTGGTTCGAGCATCGCCATCTGCAAAATTTCGTTACGTTTCTTTTCGCCGCCTGAAAAACCTTCGTTCACGGCGCGATATAAGAATTTTTCGTCCATTTCGAGAGCTTTGGTTTTTGCTTTCACGAGCGTTAAAAAGTCCATCGCATCGACTTCGCTTAACCCTTTGTGTTTACGAACCGCGTTTAATGCGGCTTTGAGCAAATAAACATTCGTTACACCCGCGATTTCGACAGGATATTGAAACGCTAAAAATACGCCTTCACGAGCGCGAATTTCAGCAGGCATTTCGAGTAAATCTTTGCCGTTAAACGTCACGCTGCCGCCTGTGACTTCGTAACCTGATTTGCCTGATAAAACGTGCGACAGCGTACTTTTTCCCGCGCCGTTAGGTCCCATGATGGCGTGGATTTCGCCTGCGTTGACTTCGAGGTTTAAGCCTTTGAGGATTTGTTTGTTTTCAACGTTGACGGGTAGGTCTTTGATTTTGAGCATTGAGTGTTCCGAGTTAGTCGTATTTATAAAGTTCTTTAATGTGTTTAGCTTGATATTCCATTTCAGGAAATAGTGTTGCTTCTGTAATACCTAATAATTTGAGTTCTTCTAATATCGATTTTTTATTAGCAGGAGTAATTTTGATTTTAATTAAAGATTTTGCCTTTTCTTCCATCTTTCGCATCGGAATAAACTCTTTTTCATCAAAAAACTTTCCACCGTGAAAGGTAAAACAACCATGTTGCTGTCGTATTCTTGGATTTTTATAAGATGGTTTATATGGGTAAAACCAAGAAAAAAGAGGATGGTTTTTTGTATTTTTTGAAGACAATTTGAATGTTCCCGCTTTAATAATAGATGGTTTATTTTCTTCGGTTAATTTAAGGTCATTTATTTTAATGTCCTTTGGCACATTAAATTTTTCTGAACTCAATAACTTGAATACTTCATTACAAAAATCTTCTTTTGTTGTTGATGTAATCAGTGGTTCAAGTAATTTTGCATCACTATCACGGTCAAGCACATTATCAAAAGCCCCAAGTAAGCTCAATTCGTCTAATTTGGGTATAAAGGCAAACACAGCTCCATTTTTTCTTTTAAATTTTTCGTCATTACAACAAAAAAACAATGCAACTAGTAAATTTTCTGACCAATCTAATAATCTGGTTGGAAGTCCATAATGTTGCATAAGCGTGAGCCATTCAAAAACATTTTTATGATTATGTGAATGCTCTGGAAATCGTCTAATGAATTCTTCATACATTCCCGCTTCATCATAGTTTTCCCTGAAAATAATCGGCTCTAATTTCCAGCTATAATCAGAATGTCCGCGAAACCAAATTTCTTTTTTCTCGTCAGAAAAATGAGTGGCTAATAATTTTGTAATGCTTGAAATGCTATTTCCTGCATTGATTTCTAGCATATCTAACCCACCGAGCCTTCCAAACTCAACCCCAACAACGCCTGCGCTTCAACGGCAAATTCCATGGGTAATTCTTTGAAAACTTGCTTACAAAAACCATTCACAATCATCGACACCGCATCTTCGGCAGACAAACCGCGTTGTTGACAGAAAAATAATTGGTCTTCGCTGATTTTAGAAGTCGTAGCTTCGTGTTCGATTTGTGCCGACGAATTACGCACTTCAACATACGGAAACGTGTGTGCGCCGCATTTATCGCCGACGAGTAACGAATCGCATTGCGTGTAATTCCGGGCATTTACGGCTTTGCTGGAAATTTTCACCAAACCACGATAAGTGTTTTGCGCTTTGCCAGCCGAAATGCCTTTAGAAATGATGGTGCTTTTGGTGTTTTTGCCGACATGAATCATTTTTGTGCCAGTGTCAGCTTGTTGCAAATTGTTGGTGACAGCGACCGAATAAAATTCACCGACCGAATTATCACCTTTCAAAATACAACTTGGATATTTCCAAGTAATCGCCGAACCTGTTTCAACTTGCGTCCAAGACACTTTGGAATTATCGCCTTTGCAATAGGCACGTTTAGTGACGAAATTATAAATCCCGCCTTTGCCTTCTTTGTCACCTGGATACCAGTTTTGCACGGTCGAGTATTTGATTTCAGCATCTTTCAACGCGACCAATTCGACGACAGCGGCGTGCAGTTGGTTTTCGTCGCGTTGGGGCGCACTGCAATTGTGAACCGCTACACCTTTGACTAAATAACTATGCGTATTTTCCACTTCAATGTTAAACACTAAATCTTCAAATGGTTCGTAACTGACTTCACGAATCGGGACGATAAAATAATCTTCCGTTTCACGAACCATATCCCACGTTTTATCCGCCGTATAACCGACATGATACAAAGGCTGACGATTGATAATTCTGTCGGATTGATTTGAAAACTTCGTTTCACCACCTTCACGAGTTTGAATCCATGCAAAAATGCCCACATAATTCAAAAGCATTTGTACTTGCTCGGCTAACTTTTTTGACGCAGTACAGAAACGAATCATTTTAGAATTACGTCGTTCGCAGATATTTCCATCACCTGCTAAATAAGCATCCAAGAAAATTTTAATTTGCGCGGGTGGCAAACGCATTAACGCATCACTCAAAGTTTTATTTGTCGCGCCTTTGCCAACGTGTTCGATAAACCAATTGTGATAATGTTCTGAATAAAACGATAATCCCGCACCATTTCTATCTTTTTGTTCAGTTAAATAAACAGGTCTGCCAGTGACTTGCTCGGTTAATTTTTTAACATGTTTTACTAATGATTTTTCATGCAAACCAAATGAAAGTTGATTTGTATATTGTTTGTTTGCCGTATTGAAATAGGAACTACCTTCCGCTAAGTAATAGCCTAACAATTCGATTTCAGCATCTGTAAACTGTGATTCAATTTGATGCGCCAGTTTAGACACAAAAATAAAATCACCTGCTTCCAATTCTTTTGCCGCCAGCCATGCTGGTTCAGCTTCTACCAATTTTTGCGTAGAGACTTCGGGCAACCAATTTGGATTACGCGACGCACGTTTGACTTGCACTTGTTCACGTTTAATTGCCAAAACAGGATGCTCAGTTGTTAGTCTAAACGTGTTATGACGTGAAACAGGACGCACGGTAATCATGTCGCCATGATAATTTCTTACCATCAATGATTTCACTCTTTGCGGGTCACCATTATGGTCATAAACGGTATCGCCTGATTTTAATGTTTGGATTTCTTGCCAACCTTTTGGCGTTAAAACTTGTTCACCCGCAGGATGACAACCTTCTAAATATGAAACATAACTGCCTTCATCCGCAATAATCAACGTCCGTTCAAACTGCCCCGTGTTGCTAGCGTTAATTCTAAAATACGTTGAAAGTTCCATCGGGCAACGCACGCCTTTTGGAATATACACAAATGAACCATCGGTAAAAACAGCAGAATTTAATGCCGCAAAAAAATTATCGCCCACTGAAACAACGGAACTTAAATACTCTTTCACGAGTTCTGGATAATCACGAATCGCCTCAGAAATGGGGCAAAAAATCACGCCCGCTTCATGCAGTTTCCCTTTAAAAGTCGTGGCAACCGAAACGCTATCAAACACAGCATCAACAGCAATTCCAGCGAGTTGTTCTTGTTCAGCAAGCGGAATGCCTAATTTTTTGTAGGCTTCTAAAATCTCTGGGTCAATTTCATCCAAACTTTTCGGTTTGTTTTTACTTTTCGGCGCGGAATAATAGCTAATCGCTTGATAATCAATTGGGTCGATTTTGAGTTGCGCCCAATCGGGTGATGGCATTTTTTGCCAATGACGAAAGGCTTTTAACCGATATTCCAACATAAATTCGGGTTCGCCTTTGACTTTCGATAATTGAGCAATCACATCTTCGTTTAAACCCACCGCAAACGTATCCGCTTCAATATCAGTAACAAAACCTTGTTTGTATTCTTGGTTTAAAAGGTTGTTGATTTCGTCGTTATTCGCAGACATGGATTTCTCTCGGTAAGTTTGATTTGAGTTCTATTTTAGAGACGTTTAATTGTTGAGTAAAGCAGTGGGTTTTTATGAACGTATATGCGTTCGCTTGAGTTCAACAATTTCAACACGAGGCGTAATGCCACAAACAAGCGTGTATGGAATGGTATTTGAGCAAAGTGCGATTTCTTCGACGGGCAATTCTTCGCCCCACAACGTTACATTATCACCTGCTTTTGCTGTGGAATTTAATCCCAAATCAACCGTAATCATGTCCATTGAAACTCGTCCGACTAATGGTACACGCTCGTCATTGATTAAAACAGGCGTACCACTTCTGGCATAACGTGGATAACCGTCACCGTAACCAATCGCCACAACACCTAATTTTGTCGCGTGTGGACTTGTCCACGTGCCGCTATATCCCACCGTTTCACCAGCGTCAACGTCTCGCACCGCAATCAAACGTGAATGCAAACTCATCAACGGGTGTAAACCTAATTGTTTACCGGTCAAATCTGCAAACGGTGAAATTCCAAATAGCATAATTCCTGCGCGTACCCAATCGGTCAATGAATCTTGCCACGCTAAAATGCCGGCTGAATTCGCCATACTTTTTTCACCGTCATAATTTGCGGTGAGCTGATTAAAAAGTTCGATTTGTCGTAAAGTTTTTGGGTCGTTTTTGTCATCTGCATTGGAAAAATGCGTCATGAAATTGAGCGGTTTTTTGACCTGTTCACAGCGTTGTAATTGCTCGTAAATACGATTCACGTTGGGCGGTTTAAAACCCAACCGATTCATACCTGTATCTAATTTTACCCACACGCTCAAATGTTTCGGTTCGGTCTGATGGCTTAAAATTTCCAATTGATGCGGCGAATGCACTGAGGCTTCTAAGTCGTAATGCAATAAATCCTGCAATTCTTCACGTTCAGTAAATCCTTCTAATACTACGATACGCTGTTGAAACCCCGCTTTTCGTAACCGCACACCTTCTTGAACTCGCGCCACCGCAAAACCATCGACTAAACCATTCAACGCTTGCGCGACGCGCAATAAACCGTGTCCGTAAGCGTTCGCTTTAATGACTGCCATAATTTTGGAATTCGGCGCAGCTAAACGTACTTGTTGCACGTTATGCGCGATGGCTTTGAGATGAATGACAGCGTAAGCCGTTCGAGTCATAAAAATGTAATCCTTTTTATTGGGTAAAGGTTAATGTTCGTGTGGCATTTTACTTCGAAATCGGTCATCGTAACGTGGTTTATCATTAAAAATATCGCCGACACAAGGAGAACGCATGGCAAAAAGGTCAAACTTACCGCTTTTGCAATTACGGCAAAAGCAACAAATCCAAACTCGTTTATTACCTTTGCCAAAAGATACAGCATGGATGGATGAGCTTTTTGCGTGGGCAAATGAAAATAAAATTTCACAAAATCAGTTGTCCCATAATAAACAAATCCTTTGGAAACAAACAAAGTTAGATTGGAGTAACTGTGGATTGGCAGAAATATCTAGTGCGATAGGAAACTTATCCAATTTAAAAATGCTGGATTTAAGGCATAACCAACTAGTCGAACTCCCTGAATCTATAGGAAGGCTGTCCAATTTAATGGCGTTGCTTTTATGTGATAATCAACTAATCGAACTTCCTGAATCTATAGGATGGCTGTCTAATTTAGGGATGTTGACGTTAGATGGTAATCAACTAATCGAACTTCCTGAATCATTTGGTAATTTAAGAACTTTGGAAATACTGAACTTAAGGAACAATAAGTTAACTGAAATCCCTAAATCCTTTGGTAAAAAGGTCAACTTACAGGCATTGCAACTAGCGGGCAATCAACTGACTGAAATTCCAGAATTTATCACTAATCTATGCGAATTAAAAAGTCTCGATTTATCAAATAATCCACTAACAAAAGTTCCAGAAAACATTTTAAATATGCCGAATTTAGTAGAAATCGTCGGCTTAGAGCAATTCACTCAACCGAAAACTAAAATGAAAACCTACCAACAAAAAATCCTATTCGGCAGCCCTGGAACGGGCAAAAGTTACCAAATTGACAACCACATTATTCCTTATGAATTATTGATTGACGTGAAAAAAATGCCAGCCAACGTCATCAAAACCGTGTTTCATCCTGAATACACTTACGGCGATTTTGTTGGAAAATTGATGCCAATAACGGTCGGCGGCAATGTGCAATATAAATTCTATGAAGGACATTTTTTAAAAGCACTTTCGCAAGCCTATAAAAATATCATTGCCGCGCAAAATAATGATGGTGACGCTGAAAATGTTGCACTTGTGATTGACGAAATCAATCGGGGAAATTCCGCTGCAATTTTCGGCACAATTTTTCAGTTGCTTGATAGAAATCCTGACGGCTGGTCGAGTTATGAAGTGAGCGTGAATGAAATTATTTTTAATCGGTTGTTTGAATTATGTGACTTGAAAGAAAATTTGAAAAAACAGGGCAAAGTTATCAGTTATAAATTTGGCGACGAAGAAATTGAAGCGACGATTTTGCAGAAAAAATTAAATTGTCATTTTGAAAATCGAACTATAAAAATCCCGCCAAATTTATCGATTCTAGCCAGTATGAACACGTCAGACAGTTCGATTTATTACATGGACAGCGCGTTTAAACGCCGTTGGGAATGGGAATTTATCGATGTTGATTCAAACACAGTTGCCGAAGAAGGCGTGGCATTTCCAAATCGTGTCGAATGGATAGCCTTTGTCGGTAAATTGAATTCGTTTATCAAAAGCAAGCACAAATCCATTCGCGGCATTGAAGATAAACAAATCGGGCATTTTTTTATTACTGATGACGTAATTCAAAATGCCACTATTCAAAATAAATTGATGTTTTTCTTGTGGGACAGCGTTTTTAACCGTGATAAAAAACCGCTGATTGATTTATTATTTGATGACGATAAAGAAAACGAATTGATTACCTTTGGTGATTTTGCAAAACAGGTGAATAACTTTATCGAAAAAATCCAAGAACGTGAATGAGGACTAACGAATGCTTTTAGAAAACATTTTCAAATTTTTAAAAAAAAATGGCGTGTTATTGATACAAATCGGCGTTCTTTCACTTCCATTTGTTATTTTTGCTATCTATTTTTCAATGAGTGAAAACGCTGACACCGTTGATGTTGCTAGTCTTGAAACAGTGATTGAAATTGCTCCAAAATCGGCTGAATCTGAAAAGGAAAAAACGGACGAAAAGAAGGAGGAAAAGAATGAACAACAATCTTCTTCTGCTTCGACCTTTGAAGTAGATGAAGTCAGCCAAGATATGCTGGATAAAAGTGCAGGCAATCCTAAAGAAATGTTGGCTGGAAGTGGGGCGTGTACGAATTTTGAAAATGTGCATACCATCGCAAAACATACCGGCACTATTTCAAAGGCTAAAAATATAGAGCATTTCAAAAAACTTTTGCCCGCGATGATTACCGAAACGGAATATACGTGTGTTGATGCCAAAGGTGCAAAACAAACTAAATTCACGACGATGGGCGTGGGTGTCGATGCAGAAGCTAATCTGTTGCGCTGCATACAATCCACGTCTGATGAAACGATGGACAGTGAAGCACGTTTTAATTACGTTTTGAAAACAATGACCCATCATTGTGGCTTTAAATTATCGGAACATCAGCCAATTTCAACAGGTAAACAACCGTAATTCATGTTTAATTTCAAAACGCTAAAACTCACCAAACGTTGCGATTCTGAAAGCACAAATTCATTTGTCGGCATTCGTCGAAATGTAAATGGCGAGGTGGAATTTCGTTTACCACACGGTTTTGATGATTTTCCAACAGATAATCTTGATCCAACCAAAAACGATTTTGAAGCCACGAAAGAGCTGTTTTTCAAAATGTACCGCACGTTTAAAAAATTTGAACGTGACAGCACACGCGAAATTGTAGACCCACGTTCTAACGGTAAAGACCAAATCCAAAAGGAAAAAGATGGCTATCGTTTTAAAAACAAAGAAGATAACGACGTGGTGCTTTATAGCAAAATCGCGTTAATTGAAAATTTGTTAGAGGTTTATCGTGATTTAGCGTTAGACCAAATGGAACGGCGAATTGGCGCAGATGAAAAGGTCGATTATTCCAAAATTGACCGCTATTTGGACAGAGCGATTTATTTACCTAATGACGTGATTTATATTGACGAAATGGATTTACCGCGCCAAACCTTGCGTTATGAATCAACGACGCTGATTGATTTGTTTTGTTTCATTGTGTCGGAATTGCAAAACGAATTAGAACAAGACATCGAACCGCGTGTGCAAGAATTGGCGCATCGTTTCAGCGAACAGCATTTAAGTCATGAAGAATCGTTGTTTAACGAAGAAACCTTTGAAACCACGATTCGCACGCTCAAAGGTATTTTAGACGACATTGACAAACGCACCGCGTATAAAGACGAAGATTATTGGCGACTTTACGAAGCCATTGAAACGTTTCTTTATGGCGAATTAGACATGGAAAATCCTGATGAAAATGGAATTTATTGGGGAATTAAAGATTTTTCGTCGGTTTGGGAGGATATGTGTAGCACTTACCATTTTGCTAAAAATTTTGATGATGTCCTTTATGCTGATGCGAACATTATTTTTAATGGGCAACGTGTAGCAAATACTAAATCTGCGGGATATTTCCCAATTTACAAAAAAGAAGATTTTGAAGACCCGTTTTTCATTGAATTGCGTGGGAAAAGACGTTGGATGCGCCCTGATTTTATTGAACAAAACGAATTAGGCTACACAACGGTATTAGACTGGAAATACATGGATGCAGATTTTTTCTATCAAGATTATAAAAAACTTAAAACTGATATTTCTAAACAACTTTGTTATGAATTTTCTTTGAAAAAATTACAGCCAGACACTGTAGTTTATAGTGATTTTATTATTCCTCAATTTTATGTAAATCCAAATAACCTAACGTATAGGGATGGAGATTACATGAAATACGAGGTTTTACAGGATCGAATTAGAAATAATAAATTGCAAGTGTATAAAATTGATTTTTCAAGAGTCCAACAAATCTACCTAACCCATGATTGAAAACCACAAACGCATTTTCAAAACCCGTTACTTTTCAAATTGGTTGGAAAAAACAGAATTAACCGATGCGCTATTGCTCAACGCAGTTGAAGAAATGGAACGTGGTTTAATTGATGCTGATTTAGGCGGTGGCGTTTTCAAAAAACGAGTAGCTTTGCCTAATCGTGGCAAAAGTGGCAGTGTTCGAACGTTGATTGCCACAAATAAAAATGACCGTTGGTTTTTTATGTTTGGCTTTGAAAAAAATCAGCGTGATAACATCGATAAATCAGATTTAAAATTTTTGAAGCAAGCCGCAAAAAAAATGCTGTCATTTTCAGACGAACTGCTTGATATAACCTTGCAAATAAAAGAATTAGAGGAAATTCATTATGTCCAAAAAAATTAAAATAAAAAATAACAGTAAAATACTTGAAGCTGTTTATGAAACGATGAGCGGATTTCATTCATGCGGAATTATTACGGATGCTGAATTTAAGGTTTATCAAGAAGGCTGTTTAGAACCTGAGTCTGTAAAAATTCACGGTGATATTTTGGATTGCATTAACAAAAAATATGGTTCAAATCGTAAAAAATTAGAAACGCTAATTAACGATTTGCTTCGTAAAGAATTAAAACTCACACAACCCGTTTAATGATTGAAACAAACTCAAAATTAAAAAGTCAGTTTGTGGGCTATTTTGGTGTTAAAAATTACGAAAGAATTGAACATGAATTGATTTTGCCGACGGTGAAAAAGTTTTTTATTGCTCGACAAATCACAGAGTTCAAACCTATCGAAGAACATGCCGCCTTTGCAGATTTAGATTTTGACCGAAAAAACTTTGATGATTTTTTCGCACATTTTTATGAATTCATTGTTGATGGTATTCACAAAAACGGCGATAACGTTGAAATTCCTGTGACGTATTGCATAACCTTAGACGAACAAAACTGTTTAAAAACCTGCGAAAAAACACAAATCCGTTACGACGAAATTCTACTTTTCGACACGCCTGTTTTTTATTTTATTTATGTCGATGTGAAAGAGGTGTTTAAACATCTACGCAACGGACAGTAATTTTACAATTAAGCAATCTGATTTTTAGCCAGTGAGAATTTAAATGGATAGTCCGCTTCTCCCAGAAAACAGCCCAGCAATCGGCACGATTACCGAAGTACATGGTCCCGTTGTTATTATTAGATGCAACACGTTACCACCTTTGCATCAAGCGTTGTTCACTCGCTCGAATCATCACGCCATCTATTTGTTCGAGGTGCATCAGCATCTTGATGAACATCATATCCGTGCAATCACGTTGCGTAGTACAGCGGGTTTGAGTCGAGGACTAACCGTGTTTGATACAGGTGCGCCACTTCGTGTCCCTGTAACGGAAGCATGTTTAGGACGATTACTGAACATTTTTGGTGAACCACTTGATGGTTTACCGCCGTTAACCAATCCGACATTTCGCAATATCCACAGTAAACCGTTGCCATTAGCTGAATCGATGAGTATGAGCGGTATTTTGCCGACAGGTATTAAAGTTATTGATTTGCTCTGTCCGTTTATCAAAGGTGGCAAAACGGGATTATTTGGTGGCGCGGGAGTCGGTAAAACGGTATTAGTCATGGAATTTATTCACGCTGTGTCCGCGATTCACAAAGGGGTTTCGGTATTTGCTGGCGTAGGTGAACGTATTCGCGAAGCGCATGAACTGTGGCGGGAAATGCAATCTGCTGGCGTGATGCCTGATACGTTGATGGTGTTTGGACAAATGGATGAATCTCCAGGTGTTCGTTTTCGTATCGGATTATCCGCGTTAACTTACGCCGAATACCTACGCGATACGTTACACAAAGAAGTGCTATTCGTGATGGATAACGTGTTTCGATTCGTACAAGCAGGTAGCGAAATCTCTAGTTTGTTAGGACGAATGCCGGCGACAGTAGGTTATCAACCCACACTAACTTCCGAAGTTGCCGAATTAGAAGACCGTATTTTATCGACTAAAAATGGCGCGATTACCTCGGTACAAGCGGTTTATGTTCCTGCTGACGATATGACCGACCCCGCTGTGAGTGCAATTTTAAGCCATTTGGATACGACGGTTATTTTGTCGCGTGACCAAGCAAGTAAAGGAATTTATCCTGCCGTTGACCCGTTGCGTTCGAGCAGTAAATTGATGGACAAACGAACCTTGGGTGCCAGGCATTATGCGGTAGCGGAAGCGGTGCGTGAACATTTGTCGCGGTATCGGGAATTGGAAGATATTATTGCGATGCTCGGCATTGATGAACTTTCGGAAACTGACCGTAAAATTGTAATGCGAGCGCGAAAATTGCAACGTTATTTAACCCAACCGTTTGCCGTATTAGCGCAACATACCAAGCAAGTCGGAGTTTCTGTGCCGTTGGAACAAACACTGACTGATTGCGAAGCCTTTATTGCAGGCGATTACGACCATTTGACCGAGCAACAATGTTATATGCGCGGCAGTATGCAGGATGTTGTGTGATGACTTTTACACTCAACCTCTTAGCCAGTAATCAAGAACAACGTTTTGATGATGTGTGTTCATTTGTTGGCGCAGATGCCAGCGGTTATTTTGGTATTCAAGCGAATTACGCCCGATTTATGACGGTATTGGTGTTTGGATTGGCACGGTTTCGATACGCTGACGAAACGTGGCATTATCTGGCGTTACCCAATGCGTTAGCGTCATTTCACGCGAATCAACTCACCATCAGCACACGCTATTTTTTAATCGATACCGATTTTGACCGCATTAGCGCATTATTAGAACAACAAGCCCTGAAAGAATCGGAAAATTTACATGCTACTCGTGAAAGTTTGCAGCGTATGGATTTAGCGATATTCAAAAAAATTAGATCTTTGAAACATAACCCACAGTGGCAATCATGAATCCTTTAATTTTAAAAACACGCATTGAAGAACAAATTAAACGTATCAAACAAGCGGATCGGTTGCGCCCGACGTTGCTGTCACAAACCGTTTATATCAGCACATTAGGTTTAGTGATGGTTTTGCCCATTATCGGTGGCGCGTACTTAGGACATTGGATAGACAGTTTAATCGCGGGGTATTCGATGCGTTGGACGTTAACTTTATTGTTGGGTGGTGTGGTTATGGGGTTTTTCAACGTCTATTTTTTAATCAAAGAGTGAGGCGGCGATTTTATGGAAAACGAATTCTATTTCAATCTTGGCGTGGTGCAAATTAGTGGTTCGGTGATAACGACCTGGGGAATTATGTTGTTCCTTTCAGTGGTCGCATGGTTGGCAACGCGCCAATTGAGTTTATTTCCTACGCCATTTCAATCGCTGATGGAAGGTGTTGTGATGATGATTGACGAGGCAATTTTAGCGGTTGCGCCGGATCATGGGCGACAAATCATGCCATTCATTGCAACGTTATGGATATTTTTGGGATTTGCCAATTTGGTGAGTTTAATTCCAGAGCTACATTCGCCAACCCGTGATTTATCCGTGACATCGGCATTTGCAGTGTCGGTATTTTTGTCTGTGCATTGGTTTGGCATTAAAACGCAGGGATTAAAAAAATATCTGCACCATTATTTAACGCCTAGCCCAATTTTATTGCCGTTTCACATCATCAGCGAATTCACTCGAACATTAGCGTTAGCGATTCGGTTGTTTGGCAACATCATGAGTTTGGAAACGGCAGCCATGCTCGTTTTATTGGTGGCGGGATTTTTAGCCCCCATTCCGATTTTGATGCTGCATATTATTGAAGCGTTGGTGCAAGCTTATATTTTTGGAATGCTGGCACTGATTTATTTAGCCGGTGCGATACAATCACAACAACTTAGTTCTCAGGAGTAAATTTATGAATGATATGGCGTTAATCGTACTTGGTTCTAGCGTCGCAGCGGTGATTGGTATCGCATTAGGCGTGATGATTCCAGCGTTGGCGATGGGTAAAGCGATTAGTAGTGCGCTTGAATCGTTGGCGCGACAACCCGAATCTGAACACTCGATTATGCGGACGTTGTTTATTGGTTTGGCGATGATTGAATCAATGGCAATTTACTGTTTGGTGATTATTTTGATCGTGTTATTCAAAAATCCACTGCTCGAATACATTATTAACAAATAGGTCAGGGCGATGGACTTTAATTTTTCGACATTTCTCATAGAAATCGCCAATTTCCTGATTTTAATTTGGATTTTACAGCGGCTATTTTATAAACCGTTGTTAGCGATGATTGCCCAGCGTAAACAGTACATCGAACAGACGCTGCTAGATGCTCAAACTATTCAGCAACAATCAGAAGAACAATGCAAACTTTACGAAAATCGGCAAAAATTGTGGGAACAAGAAAAACAGACTGCGTTGAGTACCTTTCATCAACAAATGGATGCAGAACGCAAAGCGAAATTAAGTGAACTTCAACATGAATTGGAAGACGAACGGCAAAAACATCATGTGACGTTGAACCGGCAAAAACAAGAGTTCGAGCGGTACGCGCAACAACATGCTTTAAAAAATGGGGCGCAATTTGCTAGCATTTTGTTAAAACACACTGCTAGTCCTGAACTTGAAGCGAGATTTATTCATTTACTACTTGAACATCTAGTGACACTACCAGAAGCCTGCAAACAATATTTGCAACTGGTAGAAAACCAACAATCTCTTCACGTTAAAATTACCACGACATATCCCATTCCTACCGCCTTGCAACAGAAATTAGAACAACACTTTGTCATGCTAATTTCGCTACCATTGAGATTTGATTACCAACAAGACGCCAGTTTGATTTCGGGTTTGCGGATTGATATTGGTGCATGGGTGTTACAAGCTAATCTAAAACACGAATTAAGCGGCTTTGCCGAATTAGCGTATGACTTCAAATAACGCTTTCGATTTATTAAACAAGCAGTCCGCGTGGTTAGTCGACTATCAACCTAAATTACAAATTGAAGAGCAGGGTATCGTCGTATCGGTCGGTGACGGCATCACTTGGATTCGTGGCTTATCTTCGGCGACGATTGACGAAGTGCTAGTATTTGCCGACGGCAGTCTTGGCATGGTATTCGATTTGAGTAGCGACCATATTGGCGCGATTTTGCTCTATGAAACGGCAAAACTCACTGCCGGAACGACGGTGCGTCATGCGCGTCATCCGCTGAGTGTATTAGTGGGTGATGAATTTCTAGGGCGTGTTATCGATCCTTTAGGTTCACCGCTTGATGGTCACGTTGCGCCTAACGCATCTGGACGAGAAAATTTAGAAAAAAACTCACCGCCTATTGTGGCGCGTGATTTTGTGAATGAACCGTTTTATACCGGCATCAAAATTATCGACACGATGATTCCGATTGGCAAAGGACAACGTCAACTTATCATTGGTGACGAAGGTTTGGGACGTAGTTCGATTGCCATCGACGCAGTCATCAATCAAAAAGACAAAAATGTCATTTGCATTTATGTGTTGATTGGACAAAAACGCTCGACGGTCGTAAGTACAACCGAAATGCTCAAACAACATGGCGCGTTAGATTACACAGTATGTGTTGTCGCCGAAGCCTGTGCGTTACCTGGTTTACAATATATAGCCCCATTTGCCGGTTGTGCATTGGCAGAATACTGGATGGAAAAAGGGCGTGATACGCTGATTGTCTACGATGATCTTTCAACGCACGCGCGAACGTATCGGCAATTGTCTTTGTTACTACGCCGACCGCCTGGACGTGAAGCCTATCCGGGCGATATTTTCTTTATTCATTCACGCTTGCTAGAACGTTCAACGCGCTATGATGCTGAAAATGGCGGCGGCACCATGACCGCGTTGCCAATTGTTGAAACGATGCAAGGTGAAATCGCCGCGTATATTCCAACGAATTTGATTTCAATCACCGACGGACAAATTTATTTGGATAGCGATTTATTTACGTCGGGATTTCGACCTGCGATTGATATTGCGCGTTCTGTGTCACGAATTGGTGGTAACGCACAACATCCGAGCATTCGTCATCAAGCGGGACAAATGAAATTGGATTATTTACAGTTTTTGGAATTAGAAGCCTTCACTCGTTTTGGACAACGGCTGGAAGCGTCGATGGAACAACGGATTAAACGGGGACGATTGTTGCGTGAATTGCTCAAGCAAGATCAGCTCACACCGTTGCCGAGTTTATTTCAACTGGCATGGTTGACGGCATTTAATAGCGATTTATTGAATTCGTTTGAATTGCAACATGTGGGGAAAGCTCTCGAACGTATCGCACACGGCATTGTCAGTACCAATTTGACGTTAGATAGTCCGATTGAACAATGGCAAAACGTTTTGCCTACATGGTTGGCGAGCGAGTAGACATCGATGAGTCGAAGCCGTGAATTACAACTGCATATCACCCAGCTTGAGGAAATACGCAGCATTTTGAATGCAATGAAAAATTTGGCATTTATGGCGGTGTATAAATTGACTCATTTGCAACGGTTACAATCGCAAGTTGTGGCACATATCGAAGACAATGCCGCAGATTTTATGGCGGCTTATCCTGATACGCTACAACAAGAACATCATGGATTGCCGGTGTGTATTGTCGTCGGTTCGGAACGCGGTTTTTGCGGAGATTTTAATGAAAGTCTGCTCGATAGCCTCACCACACAACCTTGCCACGGAATTATTGCTATTGGCAGTCGTTTAATCGGGCATCTTGAATCGTATCCATACAACATCATTGCAACGCTGAGTGGTGCAAATGTGGAAGAAGAAGTGCCGATATTGCTGGAGCGATTATTTGCGCGACTCACTGTCTTAACCTCTGAGCAAACATTGATCGCGGTATATCACGACCAGGCGAGTAATCAGGTTAAACACCGACAAATTTTGCCGTTTTCTGTGCCAGTAGTGGTCAATAAAAATTCACCACGTTTGAATTTACCGGCGGAGATATTTTTCTCGGAACTGTTAGAACAATATTTATTGGCGGTACTGCACGAAATTATTTATCTGTCGTTGCTGACCGAAAATTGCCTTCGTTTGCAACATTTGGATGGTGCAGTGAGTCACCTTGATGAACAAACACAAAAACTGCACCGCAAATCGCAAGTTTATCGCCAAGAAGAAATTACCGAAGAAATTGAAGTCATTTTGTTGAATATCGAAACGCTATGAATAACAGTGAATACACAAAGCCAGCCGTGGCAATTTTTACCGACACATTTGAACCGGTTTCCGATTGTCATCTTCAAATGCTGGGAAGTCACATTCACTGGATAGATAAATTACGCGATAGCATCGCCAATAAAGAAACGTTACTCGATGTCGAAACTATTTCTAAAGATGATTGTTGTCCCTTTGGTAAATGGTTACACAACGAACACACCCGCTTACACTTCGGACATTTGCACCGTTATCATGAATGCGTGGAAAAACATGCGGTATTTCATATTGAGGCGGGCAAAGTAGCAGAACTTGCTAACAAGGGAAAATATGACAACGCGCTACGGATGTTAAGCAGCGATTCTGCATTCTCTCGAGCATCTATTGCCCTTATTGCCGCAATTTTCCCCCCAATGTCTAATTCGTTTTTTCGTGATGATTGGAAGACAAAGTTAGATCTCACCATGCAAACAAATGGCTCATTACCTGTACTGGGTAGTCAGGCTCCAGACTTTCATTTGGAAAATAGCGAACTGGAAGAAGTGACGCTTGCGAGTTATTTTGGCAAACGTAAAATTTTAAACATTCTGCCCAGTTTAGATGTACCGGGTTGTCTGGCTTCAATACAAAAATTTAATCAAAAAATAGCAAATTTAAAAAATATCGTGGTGTTAATCATCTCAGCTGATTTACCGACCGTTCAACGTCGCTTTTCTGAAACTAAAGTTTTACATGATGTGATCGCATTATCCACTTTCCGCGCACCTACTTTTGCAGCTGATTATGGTGTGAAGATTACCAATGGACGTTTGGCAGGGTTAATGGTACCTGCCATTGTCGTAATTGATGAACAAAACGAAGTTGTTTACACCCAACTTTTGTCGGAATTGTTAGAACTGGCACGAGAGCCAAACTATAAATCGATATTTGAAGCGTTAAACCAGTTCGACAATGAAACACTAGATTTAGAAGAATTATCGGAAGATTTAAGCATTCCAGATATGGACACCACAGAAATCAGTAATTTTAGCGCAATGAGTGTTTCAGGAATCGGCAGTGTACGTGAACATTTTCGTGTAACCGTACCTACCGAAAATCCTTGTTACTGTAAAATCGTATTACCTGCGCCTAAAGAAAATGCAACAACAGAATATAAACATGCTTATGCCTTAGCAGCCAATAAAATACAAAACAAAATAGACGAAAAATTAGCGAAACAAAGGTCTACCAAAGCTATAGAGCATGACAAAGATTTAATCTGTTGTATGCAATTCAATTTGCGTGACATTAGTATGACTGGCTGTTCAATCGTTAATCAAGACGAAGAATTTTCATATTTTTTACGTCCACATACCATTTATAGAAACTGCACGATTTTTATACCGCATTACGGCAAAGTGATAGTTACGTTTAAACTTATGTCGAAACGCATAATAGAACAAAGCAAGGTGGGTAAATTTAATGAACTGATTGGAATTCTATTTGTTAACATGACACAACCTGTAGAACGCGATATTTCATGTTATGCACAGGATCTTGAACGGCAACGTGTTTCTATGCTCAGATGATACTTGCCGTGTTTTGGATAAATTGAAACACTTTGAAATCATGTTAGCGATTTACGTTAAAATGCCCATCGCAGTATCTACAATAATCATCATTTGTTTAAATCCATTTTTCTGGGGTCGGCTATGGAACTTAATATCGAATACACTAACAAGCAATTGGAAAAAATTCTTGATCAAGCAGTGATTTATATGTGTGCTTGTCCAAGTCAAGTCGCTGAACAGGTGATACGTTTGCGAAATTTGTTTGCTTACCAGAAAAATTGCATGGTCGGAAATGAAACCGCGTTGTCGATAAAAACACATCAATTGATTGCTGAGGCTACCAGTCAGGCACATGACGTGATGCAAGCCTGTTTGCATGATGTTTTGGTTCATGAAAATTGGGATTTAGAAACCCTCGAAATGCCTGCGAATTTACGTCAATTACTGGAAAAAACAATTCTTAAATAAGGCAATCTATCAACAATGTTGCTTACTCTTACCATTCTCGATTTAGCCATTGTCAAAGCCTTGCAACTTGATTTAATGCAAGGCATGACGGTGTTGACCGGCGAAACTGGCGCGGGAAAATCTATTTTATTAACAGCACTTGGATTGGCTTTAGGTGACCGTGCCACGGCTGATTATGTTCGTCCTAACTGTAAACGCGCTGAAGTTAATTTAGAATTCGATTTAACCGCTTCGCCAGCCGCTTTAACGTGGTTACAAGCCAATGACTTTGACGACAATCAACAGTGTTTAATTCGCCGTCTCGTGAATAGCGACGGACGTTCAAAAGCCTATATCAATAATCGTCCGGTCACATTGCAAATGCTGCAATTCTTTACACGTCAACTGGTCGAAATTCATGGTCAGCACGCGCATTTAACATTACTCGAAAGCGATGAACAACGTCGATTGCTCGATAATTACGGTAAACATTCTGAATTATTAGAACGGGTCAATGGCTGTTTTCGAAACTGGCAAACGGCACAACATGAGTTGCAACACCTCCAAAAAAAACGCAATGTCGCTGAACAACGAGAAGCCTTATTGCGTTATCAACTCGACGAATTGGAAGCGTTGAAGTTAGCACAATTCGATTATGATGCACTGTCAGAAACGCATCGAAAATTGGCAAATTTAGACCAAATTTTAAGTGTCGGTCAACATGAACTCGACGTATTTTACGATGCAGATAAATCGACGCATTGGCAGTTGAAAAATAGTCTAAAAGCCCTGACGCATTTGCAACAATTCGCACCAGAACTCACTGCCGTCAACGCGCTACTCACTGAAGCGCAAATCCAAATTGAAGAAGCGGCTTACGAATTACGGCATTTTTTAGAAAACCAAGAAGCCGATCCCGCTCAATTGATGGAACTCGAACAACAGATTGGCGTGTTACAAGATTTGAGCCGCAAACATCAGGTTAAACCCAATGAATTGTTAGCGTTTCAACAACGATTAGAAAATGAACTCGCGCAACTTAGTCATAGTGGTGAACGAATTGCAGAATTGGAACAATTGACCGCCGATTATCAACAGGCTTATGTACCGTTAGCTGCTGAATTGTCTGCACAGCGTCAAAAAAGTGCGAAGAAATTGCAGCAACAAATTTCACACATGATGAAAGAATTGGGTATGCCGAACGGAGAATTTTTAGTGGACGTAAACGCGCTTGTTAGCGACACACCGAAATTAAACGGCAATGACAACGTAACTTTTTTAATCAGCGCAAATGTCGGTTTGCCGCCGAAACCGCTGGCAAAAGTTGCGTCTGGCGGCGAATTATCGCGGATCAGTTTAGCGATTCAAGTCACCACCGCCAGTGATAAAACTACGCCGACGATGATTTTTGACGAGGTGGATTCAGGAATTGGCGGTGGAATTGCGGAAATTGTCGGGCAGAAATTGCGTCAACTCAGTGGCAACCGGCAAGTGTTGTGTGTCACACATTTACCGCAAGTTGCCGCGCAAGCCCATCAACATTTGTACGTTGAAAAACAACATCACGCCGACATGACGGCATCGCAAGTTCGATTACTTACCGACGAAGATCGTGTTATCGAAACTGCTCGAATGTTGGGCGGAGTCGAATTGACTGCAAATACGTTGGCACACGCTCGCGAAATGTTGTTTAAAAAATAAAATCAGCATCAGACAAACTGCTCACAGTGTGTATGTTTATAATGTTCAGTTTATTTCTGCACTGGCGCGTTATGAATCGAATTTTGTTACATTTGTTCTTCTTACTGTTAATCAGCTTATTCAATACCAACGTTGTTTTTAGTGCTACGCCACCTGTTCAAATCGAAACTAATGAGACGATTACCCCCGAATTTTTACAAAGTAAAATCACCGAACTCAACGAACGGCAAGGTTTAGAAGAAAGTGCAAAAACGGCTGTTCTAAAACAATATCAAGCTATCCAAGATAATTTAACGTGTAATGCCAAAACTATTGAGCAAATCGCTAGTTTTACGCTTTCGATTCATCAAGCTCCCGCCCAAACCAAAGCGTTACAAAAAGAAATTGAGCAAACCCTCGCTAAACTCAGCAAACAAAAAACGGAAGATTTTCGCCAAATTCCCATTGAAGAATTAGAACAACGACTCATTCTTGAAAAGGGAAAAATTAGCCGGCTTGATGACAAACTTAAAAAAATTGAAACAGATTTAGTACAACAAAATAATCGCCCCAGGCTAATTCGCGAAGAAACCGTTATCGCACAACAACTGATTGAATCAACGTGGAAAAATTTGGAATTACCTGCTGCACCCAGTGATTCAAAACTCGAACACGAAGCACGGCAACTCTACTTCAAAACGTTGATTGAAGCCCGCACCACCGAATTAAAAATGCTTGAAGTTGAGGCGATTAGTCAACCCGCGCGGCTTGAATTGTTAAAAGTTCAATTCCAATTATTCGACATTCAAAAAACAGCACTCAGTCCAGTCGTTACTATGATTGAAGATTTAGTCTTTGAATTGCGTCAACAAGAAGCCAAAAAAATCGAGGATAATTTAAGTCAAACTGAAAAGGAGCTTGAAAATAAACACGCCGTGATTCAGCAGTACACGCGCGAAAACATCAAATACAGTCGAGACTTACAAGCTATCTCTGTGAAAATCGAATCGGCTAGCGATCAAAAAAATCAAATCGAAAGTAAAAATAATGAAATTGAAAACGAATTTAAAGGCGCAGATAAAAAAATAATTTTGGCGAGTGTGAGTCCAACGTTAGGGAAAATTTTGCGTGAACAACGTCGTAATTTGATCAGTCAAAACAAAATTGTTATTGCCTCACACTCGCTACAAAATGAAACCGCCTTGACCAGTTTGGAACAATTGACTGTTGAAGATCGGCAAAAACAATTGCTGAATTTAGAAACCACGCTAAAACAAATTATGCGGACGCAGGTTGATTTAACGCTACCGCTCGAACAGAGGATGATGATTCAAGCAGAATTGCGTGTATTGCTAAACAATCAAAAAGAATTGCTCAATAAACTGGCATTTTCAGATGCCGCTTATTTACGTGCATTGGGCGATTTAGATTTTTCGCGGCAACAAATGTTGGTGGAAGCCACAAAATTCGCGGCTTATTTAGATGAACGATTGTTGTGGGTACCAAGTTCTGAACCTATCAATTTAGAAACGCTTTTAGGACTTTATCATTCGTTGCAATGGTTATTTTCACCAACAAATTGGCTGATACTGGTAAGTGAAACACTGACAGTATTTCAACAAAATGGCTTATTGGCGTTAGCGGCAATCGGGTTGTTATTGCTACTTGTGCGATTGAAACAATGGGCAATTCAACATTCAAAACTTAGTGAAACAGAATTACGTCAATGGCACACAGATCATTTTTATTACACTTTGCGAGCCTTACTTTATTTGGTTTTACTGAACTTGCCGATACCTATCGCGGCATATTTATTAGGAAGTTTATTAACGCACAGTGGCGATGTCGATTTTAATCAAGCCATCGGTGTTGGACTGCAAAAAGCGGCGATTTCTGTGTTTATCTGGCAATTTTGTTATGCGTTTTTCTCGGTCGATGGTGTGGCACGGCTGCATTTTCAATGGCGAAAAAGCACCGTTGTGTTGTTACATCGTCACTTAGCATGGTTACGGTTTGTGGTGGTTTCTGCGATGTTTTTAATTCAAACCACCAGTGCTTCTAAAGTTTCTGAATATAGCGATGCGTTAGGACGAGTGACGTTACTAATCACACTCATAGCAATCACATTTTTTGTGACGAAACAGCTGCATCCTAGTCGTGAATTGTGGCAGCCGTGGTTAAAAAAACATGAATCACATTGGCTAGTGGCTCTGCCTTATGCGTGTTACGCCTTAGTCATCGCTGTACCGCTAGTGATTATGGGTTTTACGGTAATGGGTTATTACTTAAGCGCGTTGGAGTTACAGGAAAAAGTAATTAGCACCTTGCGTTTGCTTATGTTTACGCTGATTGTGCATGAAATTATTTTTCGCTGGCTGACCTTGGTGAATCGACAATTGGCGTTACAAAATGCGGCTCAACAACGTGAATTGCACGAAAAACACTCGCCGATTCTGGATGATGAATTGCCACTCGATATTCCAAAAATAAATGCTCAAACTCGAAAGTTGTTACACGTCACGCTAACGTTGGCGGTAATTTTAGGTTTTTGGCTTATTTGGAAAAATATTTTGCCCGCGTTTTCATTTTTAGATCACATTGTTCTTTGGCAACACAAAACTATTATTGAAAATCAGGAAAGTTATCAGCCAATTACGCTGACTAATTTGTTACTCGCAGGGTTGTATTTATTTATTGCTATTGTATCGGTACGAAATTTTTCGGGGGTGTTGGAATTATTTGTTTTTCGGCGATGGAACATCGAAGCGGGTAGTCGTTACGCTATCAATCAATTGGCAAAATACTTTTTTATCACGATTGCATTCATTGCGATTGCTAACGAACTTGGTGGAAGTTGGTCACAAGTACAGTGGCTTGTGGCAGCGTTAGGTGTGGGATTGGGATTTGGATTACAAGAGATTTTTGCAAACTTGGTGTCGGGGATTATTTTGTTATTCGAGCGACCGATTCGCGTCGGCGATACGGTAACAATTGGTAATGTCACAGGGAAAGTATGTCGAATTCAAATGCGAGCGACGACGTTAATTGACTGGGATCAACTTGAATTGATCGTACCGAATAAAACATTTATTACCAGTCAGCTCACGAATTGGACGTTAAGTGACTCGACGACACGCATTATCATTCCAATTGGGATTGCCTTTGGTTCGGATGTGGAATTTGCTCACGCTTTGATATTGCAAACGGTAAAAGACACGCCGTTCATTTTGGACGAACCATTGCCGAGCGTTTTATTTATGGGATTTGGGGAAAGTGCATTGAATTTTTCTATTCGCGTATTTGTGAGTAATCCTGATAACCGTTTTCCAGTAATTCACGCTTTAAATGTGCGTTTAGAACGAGTGTTGCGTGAGCATAAAATTGAAATTCCGTATCCGCAACAGGATATTCATGTGAAGTATTGATACAAACTTCCCACTAAAATAGTCATTGCGATTTTAGTGGGAAGAACTTGAATCATGTTTTATTTTTTCAACGCATGGCTGGCTAAATTTTTACCTAAATCCCAAATCGAACCACCAATTTTATGCGTGTCGGCGATGGTTTTATCGAATGCACTGACAATTTTATCGTGATCTTTTTGGGTTAAGTTCAATGGCGGCAACAATTTCACCACGTTCATGCCATGACCTGCGACTTGTGTCAAAATGTGATGTTCTTTGAACAATGGAATCGTCACCATTTGGCAAAACAAACCTTTATTTGCCGCTTCGAGCATTGCCCACGCGGCTTTAAGCGTTAAACTTTTTGGCGAGTGAAATTCAACCGCAATCATCATTCCTTTGCCGCGAGCTTCTTTTAAAAATTCGTAACGACTGCTCATTGCGTTTAAATCGTTGATGATTTCAGTACCGACTTTTAAACTGTTTTCAACTAAGTTTTCATTGTGCATAACTTCTAAAGTCGCTAAACCCGCCGCCATCGCCATGTTATTTTTCGCAAACGTCGAACCGTGAACAACGGCTCTGTCCATACGGTTGTAGACGGTGTCCATGATTTTTGTGGTTATCGCTACGCCACCGACTGGTATAAAACCGCCTGATAACGCTTTCGCCATACAAATCATATCGGGCTGCACATTCCAATGGTCGATTGCCCAGAATTTACCTGTGCGACCTAAACCTGTTTGTACTTCGTCGGCAACAAACAACGTGCCGTATTGTTTGCATAAGCGTTCGACTTCAGGCAAATAATTGTCGTCAGGTAAATTAACGCCTTTGCCTTGGATTGGTTCGACGATGAAAGCCGCTACATCTTTATTACTCAAGGCTTTTTCTAACGCCACTAAATCGTTGAACGGAATCGCTTCACAGTTTGGCAATAATGAACCGAACCCTTCTTTGAAAATGTTCTCGCCGTTGAGCGACAACGCACCCATTGTTAAACCGTGATAACCGTGGTCGCAGAACACAATTTTGTCGCGTTTAGTCGTAAAACGAGCAAATTTAATCGCCGCTTCAACGGCTTCCGTTCCCGAATTACAGAAAAACATTTTGGTTAAATTTTCAGGCGTGGTTTTGAGAATTTCTTTTGCCAGCAAACCGCTCAAAATCGAGACATCGAGTTGCACTAAATTTGGTAATTCTAAAGTCAGCGTTTCTTTTAACGCTTCAATGACTGTTGGGTGATTTCGCCCGATGGCAAACACGCCAAACCCGCTGAGTAAATCGAGATATTCTGTGCCTTCTTGGTCATAAAGATATTGTCCGACCGCTTTTTTGTAATGGCGGTCGTAACCAATGGTTTTTAAAACACGCACCATTTGGTTGTTTAAAAATTGTTCGTGCAAATCGAATTTGTCGTTGCTGTGTTCGTTTAAGAGGGTTTCGATGCTAAAGGTCATGAATATTTTTATAGTGGTTAAAATCTAAAATTAGTGGGTGAGTTCTTTTAAAAATTCGGGTGCAAAATCTGCTCCGTTATTCCAGCTTAATGTGTGACCTTCGAGGACAAATGATTTAAAAAAAGATTTGTCTTTTAACGGCTCAAAAATTTCGCCATCCAATTCATTGGCTAAATCGACTTCACCGTTTGAACCATCATTGAATGAGAGTTGTACACGATAATCATCAATATATTTTGCATCGGTAACGTGAATAAACATTGATTACTCCAAAGGTTTTATTTTTGATAAAGGTTTTTTGTTCAGTGCAGCTTGCCAATTATTTTGTAACTCTTCTTTGTGTAGCAAATACCATTCGAGAACAACCATTAACGCACGTCTTGGAAATTTACCCGTTATAACGCCCGTTTCAATTTCAACCGTGATTTCGTATTCGCCATATTCTGCGTGAAAGTGTGCGGGAGGATGGTCTCGAAGGTACATCCGAATAATGATTCCTAAAAATCGACTAATTTCTGGCATTGCTGTGTTTGTTTAATCTGAAGGGTTAGGAGTTAATGATTTCGTTGTCTAATATTTTAGCTACTTGTTTTAAAATTTTTTCTATCAACCAATCTGGATAGTATGAAAACTCTCCATTGACAATGTTCTGAGGCAATCTTTCCGCTAATCCTCTAGAAAATTCCCACGATGTAAAAGCAAATCTGAACATTTCATACTCAAGCCAACCGTCTGCTGCCTTAATAATTTCCAATAATTTTCCATTTGCATTTATTTCATCAAAATCTAATGTATGAGCCATACAGTAGCCACGCAAATAATCGTATGAAATGGGTTCAAAACGCATCTGCCCATCGGACATTCTACCATCCAAAAATCCCAAAAGTTCTTCTTCTGGTCTTTCACTACAATCAACAGAAACTTTGAATTCATGGAGTGCATCAGCAAGTCTGTCTTTTATTTTGTGTTTTTCAGCGTGACAGTCTTCACACAAACATTCCAATTCCCACTTGTCATATTCCCACGGATTATGATTTTTCTTGTATGACTTGTGGTGAACGTTGAGAGTTTTATCTTCTGATTCGCAACTTTCACACCGAAACTTTGCTGATTGCATTTTTTCAAGCCGTTTTTTCTGCCAGCGTGGGTCTTTGTATTTGGCAAAGAAATCAGCCGTTGAAGATGTTTTGCGTGATTTTTTTGTATTATTTTCTTCGGTCATTTTTAATCATTCCCGTAATTGCGTTAATCGTTTCAGAAGCATCCCGAATAAATTGCGCCAACTGCAAATAATGTTTTTCGCGCACAATGTTCAATACAACCGCGCGGTCTAAATTCAAATAATCATGCACTAACGCATTTCGTAAACCGATAATTTTTCGCCACGTTAGCAATTCAGATTCAGGCAACAAACCATGTCGTGCTAATAATTCAAAGGCTTGATACGCTTCATTCGGTACAGATTTACCCGAAAATTTGAGCCAATGTTTGCTAATGCCAATACACGCTTCAATCAAAACTTGTAACAATCGTTCAATTGCGTAGTAATCACGATGCGCTAAATTTTCAGTCGCAGCTAATTCATCCAAATCGAAAATGTAACCGTCTACTTGCTGATTCAGCTCTTTTAAATACGTTTCTAACGCCGTTGAATCACGCATAAACCCTCATACTATAAGTAATATCTAATTCCATACGGCTATAAATTCGATTTTCTTCACGCCACAAACGTTTTTCATCGCGGCAAAAGAGAACGTTATTGTATTGAATAATTTCGTAAGCCAATACAATCGGCACTTGGTTAATATCGACGATGGAAAGTGTATATTCATTGAGTTTTAATAAACTTTGCCATTCCAACACCAATATTTCAGGACGCAAACGCTTTTCGAGCGGGTCAGTTAAAAAGCGATTAAAGGCAATCGCCACATCATAATCGCTGTTTTCGTGAAAGGTATTATCAGCACGTGAACCATACAACCACATTACCGCAATGTCGTTATTTTCACTGGCTAATTGAATGACACGCTCAATAATTTCAGACATCTTCAAACCCGCTTCCCACTCCAAGCAGGCAACACAATCAACGAACAAATCACAGTAAAAAATAAACCTATCGACAACAATAATCCCATGCTTGCCATGCCTTGATGATGCGTAAACGACAAACTC
>JAQTOX010000142.1 GCA_028713055.1 Methylococcales bacterium
ATCGATATAAGCAAAGGTATTGTGTGAAAAAGTGAATGCACGTGGTAACAATTCGAAAATCAAATTGTCTTTGAGTTCGGTTTTGGCTTTTTTGGAAAGTTTATGTCCTTCTTTTTCTTCGATTTCCTCAATGCGTTCTTGCAACATTTCGTTAATCACCGAAGTCGGTAACACACGTTCTTCTTTTTTCGCGCAAATCATCAAAAAACCGTTTGAACTGTGTACCAATTGTTCTGCACCTTTACCCAATGGCGCAGTCCAACCAAAACTAAAGGTTTGTTGACTGGTGCAAGGATGAAACACTTGTGTTTCGAGTTTTTCGGCAAGCGTTTCATCGTTCAACGGGAATTCCTCTGTTAAACGAAATACGCTTAAATTTTTAAACCACATATTTTTCCTGAATTGGGTAGAAGTTAAGAATAGCGCATTATCGCATAAATTATTGCTGACACGGCGTGGCGGTATTTTGTACCACGATGTTAGGGAATTTACCGCTAAAGTCTTTTGGTTTTAACGCTAATTTCGCTGCCATTTTTCGTGCAATCTCACGATAAATTTGTGCTGCACGACTTTCAGGTTGAGAAATCACAATCGGTGCGCCAACATCTGCTTGCAAGCGAATTTGAATATCGAGTGGTAACGCACCTAAACATTCTATTTTGTTAACTTCAGCCATTGCCACCCCGCCGCCTGTACCAAAAATAGCTTCTTCATGTCCACAATTACTACAAATGTGAACACTCATATTTTCAACCAAGCCCAAGACAGGTACGTTTACTTTTTCAAACATACTCAAGCCGCGTTGTACATCAAGTAATGCAATATCTTGAGGGGTCGTAACGATAATCGCGCCACTAACAGGAATGTTTTGTGCCAACGTTAATTGAATATCGCCTGTGCCTGGCGGTAAATCGATAATCAAATAATCAATGTCATTCCAGCGTGTTTCATTCAGTAATTGGCGCAACGCATTCGTCACCATCGGACCACGCCAAATCATCGCTTGGTCTTCCGAAACTAGATAACCAATCGACATGGTTTGCACACCAAACGCGGTTTTGGGTTGCATGGTTTTATTGTCGAAACTTTCGGGTGCGCCAGAAAGACCGAACATCATCGGCACACTTGGACCATAAATATCGGCATCTAAAATTCCAACATTCGCCCCTTCAGCGGCTAACGCTAATGCTAAATTTACCGCTGTTGTCGATTTACCCACGCCGCCCTTTCCTGACGCGACGGCAATAATGTTTTTCACATTCGGCAACGGTTTTAGCGTTTGTTGAACCGCATGAGCAACGATTTTCACACGCACAAAAACGGTAATTTCGCCAACGTCTGGTAAAGTTTTTAATAATTCGGTGAGTTCAGTTTTAAGCGTTTCTAAATAGCTTTGTGCTGCGTAACCTAATTCCACATCGACACGAACATTTACGCCGTCGATTTCAATTTTTTTGATGGCTTTAGCGGTAATTAAATCGATGCCGTAATGCGGGTCGATGAAGGTTTTTAAAAGGTTTTCAATGTCGGCTTGGGTCATTTTCAGAATTCGATTTTGGAGTGAAGTCTGACGTAAGTGCAAATTGCGTTTACCCTTACGCCAATAAAAAACGTAATTTATTTTTTAGCCGACTGAACAACAGGGAAACCTGCATCTTGCCAGCCTTTAATTCCGCTTGTGACCCGGTAAACATGATGATAACCCAATTCTTTTGTCCACAACGCTGCCGTATTTGAACGACCACATTTGTTTCCGCCACAGTAAACTACGACTTTACGATTCAAATTATCACCAACTAATGCTTTGTAAGCGTCTTCGCTGCCGCCAACCACGTCATCTTTCCAATTGCGGGTGAATTTACCTTGAAATTCAAAATTGTTAGCACTCGCAATGTGAGCTTCATTAAATTGATTTTCTGGATGCGCGTCGATTAAAACGAAATTTTCTTTGTCATCAATCATTTTTTTCAAATCCACAACTGACAACAATTCATAACCGCCTTGTTCTGTTTCGTGATGAATTTTCAGCGCGATTTCTTCGATTTCATTTTCTTTGTAAGTTTGTGGTTCAGCGAATGCTTGTGATGCAAATAATGCCGTAAATGCAACCGCTAAAAGTGTTTTTTTCATGGTAAATCCTTTGTAAGTTAAGTTAAAAAAGAAAGTAACGCGGGTAACAAATCTTCATCTTCAAGTTTCAAAAGTTCGGCAAACTGCTGACGTTTTTGTTCAGTAGCGTGCGAATAATCGTTTTCAAGATATTTTTTTAGTAACAGGTCTAACTCTAAACTACCCCGTCGGCATTGCCAATAGAGTTGCGAGGTTTTCACGCGCGTTGCACCAATAATTTTTTAATATCGGCAATCGCTTTCGCAGGATTTAAACCTTTTGGGCAAGTATCAACGCAATTCATAATCGTGTGGCAACGGTACAATTTAAACGCATCATCGAGCGCGTTCAGACGTTCGTCCGAATTTTCATCTCGACTATCCGCAATCCAACGGTAGGCTTGCAATAAAACCGCAGGACCTAAATAACGTTCACTGTTCCACCAATAACTCGGACAACTTGTCGAACAACACGCACACAACACACAATCATAAAGTTCATTCAACGACGCGCGTTCTGTTTCGCTTTGTAAGCGTTCACGTTCGGGAGCAGTTTGATTTTCTATCCACGGTTTAATTGACGCATATTGGTTATAAAAATGCGTCATATCAACGACTAAATCTTTTACGACATTCATGTGTGGCAACGGATAAATTTTCAGCGTATCGCCTTCATAATCAGCGAGTGATTTTGTGCAAGCGAGGGTGTTTTTACCATTCACATTCATCGCGCAAGAACCACAAACGCCTTCGCGGCATGAACGTCGAAACGTCAATGAACCGTCTAATTCATTTTTGATTTTCAGCAAAATATCCAAAACCATTGAACCGCATTCGTCGCGTGGAATATCAAATGTGTCGATATGTGGATTTTTGCCTGATTCGGGTTGCCAACGATAAATTTCAACACGATAAAAATTCTCTCCCTTTGAAGGGGGGCAGGAGGGATGTGCTTTTGTCACCACCGAATTTTTTGGCAACGTGAATTCAACCATTTTTCAATTCTCCTAGGTATTTTTTTGGGTCATTGGTTTTCTGCATTGATTTGGTTTGGCATTTGAACGATGTCCGCACCGATTTGTTCAGTAATAACTTCGCGTTTACCTTCGCCACCGTCGTCTTTATAGGTGATAGTTAATTTAAAATCTTTTCTTTTGTAATAAATGTCGCGCCATTTACCACGTGCAAATAGATTTGGGTTTAACTGATAAATACCACTGCCAGCATCACCTATTCTGCTGATGACCCCTGCTTTTATCATATCTGTTATCGCATTATTGACCGCGCTTAATGATGGCTTACCCCCTTCATTTTTCTTTGAGCCAATTCGATGTGCGATTCTTTCCTTTACCCCCCGCGTTAATACGACTTCACTGTCATAATCTGCCATTGATGCTAGACAGAGCAAAACATTGGTTGCACTCAACGATAAGCCGAACAAACTGCCTACATCATCAGTATAAAGTTTGATATATGCTGGCTCATTTGGAAGTTTTTTTTCATATTCAACTAACGTTTCACTGTACATAACTTCGCCAGTCAAATTGTCGATATGTGTTGTATTTTTTTCTTTGTAGTTCATAGTGAATTGTTCCGTTAAATCAATCGTTCCAAATTTTTATAGAATTACTCTTGCCCCAGTAATTCTTTAAATTTTAAGTTTGTGCATGGCTATTTTTATCATATAACTCCTCGATTTCATAGAGTGAAAATTGATTTGTAATAGAACAGATCGCTTGTGTGGTGGAACAAGTCGCTCGTATGAAGGAACAACTCTTTTTCGTGAAGGAACGATAAATCGCTACACCCCCTGTATTTACTGATAATTTGTTATTTTTTATTCTTTTGTTGTCTGTCTGAGGATTTTACTTTAGATTTTTTTGTAATCGGTGCAACGTTTCGAGTAAACGTGAAACATCGTCAAATTCGTGCAATGCAGAAAGCGTAATCCGTAAGCGAGCTTTATTTTTTGGCACAGTCGGCGGACGAATTGCACTAACTAAAAAACCAGATTCTAAAAGTTGTTGGCTGATTTGTGTGGCACGGAAACTATCACCAATCAATAAGGGTTGAATCGGTGAATCCGAAGGCATCAACGGTAAATTTAATTGCTCTGCACCTGTTTTGAATTGCGTAATTAACGCCTGCAACTTTTCTCTGCGCCACGTTTCATGAATGACAATTTTTAAACTAGCACGTGTTGCCTCCGCAATTGCTGGCGGTAAAGCTGTCGTGTAAATGTAGGTTCGCGCTGATTGAATTAAGGTTTCAATGAGCGTTTCCGAACCCGCGACAAATGCGCCAAATGTACCGAACGCTTTGCCCAACGTTCCCATTAAAATCGGCACGTCGTTTTGCGTTAAATTTAATTGCTCAATTAAACCGCCCCCCGTTTTACCCAAAACACCAAAACCATGTGCCTCATCAACCATCAACAAAGCCGCGTTTTGTTTTGAGAGTGCCGTCAATTCTCGCAACGGAGCGACATCGCCATCCATACTAAAAACGCCATCAGTAACAATGAGTTTTTGTCCACTCGCAGTGGATAATAACTTTTCGAGCTGTTTCAAATCGGCGTGCGGATAACGTTTAAAGTTTGCGCCCGAAGATAAACCACCATCGATTAAGGAGGCATGATTTAGCTTATCTTCAAAAACGTTATCACCACGTTCGAGTAAGGCATTTATTGTTCCGACATTCGCCATATAGCCCGTCGAAAATAATAACGCTCGTTCGCGCCCCGTAAATTCAGCGAGTTCTTCTTCTAACACATGATGCGTATTGGAATGTCCGCAAATTAAATGCGCCGAACCGCTGCCTATGCCGTAAATGTCAACCGCTTTTTTGAATGCTGCAATAACCGTTTCATTTTTTGCCAACCCCAAATAATCGTTACTGCAAAAATTAACAACAGTTTTGTCGTCGAAAATTCGCCGGGAACGATATAAACCTTGTGCTTTAAGTGTTTCTAAATGAGAGATTAATTTTGAAGAAATCATTGTTTCACATGTTTTGGTTAGAAGGTTCATAGTCGCGCATTCAAGTGTTAAGTGCAACTTTGAAATTTTTCAATTTGATAGCCGTTCCTCATAAAAAATAACAAAAATCTTGCCAAAAATGAATCTATTGATATAATTCGCAGACTGAAATTACAGAATTTCAGGCGCGTAGCTCAGTTGGTTAGAGCACCACCTTGACATGGTGGGGGTCGGTGGTTCGAGTCCACTCGTGCCTACCAAACAAATATAAAGCACTGCACAGTCAGTGCTTTTTTTTATTGTGCTATTTAATGGTTTTCAACGATGCTAGTTATTACACTTCCAGATGGTTCTCAACGCAATTATGATGCACCACTTAGTGTGCTTGAAGTTGCTCAATCTATTGGTGCAGGGTTTGCAAAAGCGACGCTCGCAGGAAAGGTCAACGGTAAACTCGTTGATGCCAGCACAATTATCGAACACGATGTACAGCTGCATCTTGTTACTGCAAAAGACGATGAAGGTTTGGACGTAATTCGACATTCAACCGCACATTTGTTGGCGCAAGCTGTTAAACAATTATTTCCTGAAGCACAAGTTACGATTGGTCCTGTAATTGAAAACGGCTTTTACTACGATTTTGCCTATTCACGTCCGTTTACACCAGAAGATTTAGAAAAAATTGAAGCGAAAATGCAGCAATTCGTTTCTGAAAATATTCCCCTTTCACGCTCTGTGCTATCGCGCGACGAAGCCATCAATTTTTTCAAAAATCAAGGCGAGACCTACAAAGTCGAAATTATCGAATCCATTCCTGTTGATCAAGATTTGTCGTTGTATCAACAAGGTGATTTCATCGATTTGTGTCGCGGTCCTCATGTTCCAAATACGGGGAAATTAGGTGCGTTTAAATTGATGAAAATCGCCGGTGCATATTGGCGTGCTGACGCAAAAAATGAAATGTTGCAACGTGTTTACGGTACGGCATGGCGGGATAAAAAAGAACTCCAAGCCTATTTGACCCGTTTGGAAGAAGCTGAAAAACGTGATCACAGAAAATTAGCTAAAACATTAGATTTTTTCCATATTCAAGAA
>JAQTOX010000143.1 GCA_028713055.1 Methylococcales bacterium
ATTGCCAATGCACGGCACAGTAGAACTTGGCAAAGGACTTGAAGCCGCCATTAAACGCCAACTCGGTTTGAAATAAGGAACAAAAATGTTTGATTATCCCGTTGTTTTAACGCCTGACGATGGCTCAATTTTAGTCACGTTTCCCGACATACCCGAAGCACTTACCTTTGGCGAAAACGAAAGTGAAGCCTTGAAACAAGCCGTTGACGCACTCGAAACGGCGTTATCGTTTTATGTGAATGACCGCCGTCCGTTACCGATACCTTCTGTAATTGAAGGCTTGCCAACTGTTCACCCATCCGCATTGGAATGTGTGAAATTGGGGCTTTATGCAGAAATGTTAAAACAAGGCGTGCGAAAATCTGAATTAGCGCGACGGTTGAATTGGCACGCACCACACACAAGTTGACCGCTTGCTTGATTTAACGCACACCACACGCTTAGAACAATTAGAAAAAGCCATTAGTGTTTTGGGCAAACGGCTTGATGTGGTGATTCAATAGAAATTCACAATTTAAAGTTTATTCTGGAAAAGTAGTTTAATTCTTAGTTCAATCCTTGAAATATTTAAATTTTGCCTTACATTTGTTCTTACCAGTTTTCGCTGGTCTAACGGAATGTTCTGTTAGTTACGCTAACCTTTATGCAAGGAAAGAATATGATATTAAACGATACAAAATCTGTAAGAATCGTTTTAACAAAAGAAGATTTGGAAAATCCAAGTTATGATCCAAAATATAAATACAAATGGAATGTGACTGGTGGCGATGAAAAACAGTATATTGGTCATCCTGATAAAGATGAATTAAATCGACATGAGGGAGACGAAGTTATTTATTTTATCGATTCTTTACAGTTCCTATCGCATTCCTATGAAAAAGGAACTGAGAAAATAGAACAAATGGTACGCCAAAATTTACTGAAAGCCGAAAGAATGATACGCCAAGATTTACCTAGTAACCTTCATAGTCGAGAAAAAGTTGTCGAATGGTTGCGAGACAATTGGAGTAAAAAATATCCTAGCCAATCTTAAAATTTAAATCGTTTTTTCTTTAAAACTTTCAAATTCAGACTATCCGCACTCACGTTGTACGGTTAGTTTGATTCCTTTTCCCAAAATCAAAACCGCATCAAAAACAACTTCGATGTTCGAATCAAAATGTTTTTCATCCCCCAGTCATATTCATATAACGCAAAATAATTGGCTGTTCTTTGATATTAAACTCGTGTTTTTCGGGTTTAATTTCCATTGAATCGATAATGGCTTGTTTTAGTTTTTCAGAACTGAAATCTGGTGAACGCAAAATTTCTTTCAAATCAATCGAATGTTCGTTGCCTAAACATAATAATAATCGCCCTTCGACCGTCAAACGCACGCGGTTACACGTGCTACAAAAGTTATGACTGTGTGGCGAAATGAATCCAACGCGCGTTTTGGTGTTCGGAATATCGGAATAATCCGACGGGGCATTTGTCTTTTCTGTACTTTGAATCAACGTAAAACGTTGCGCTAAATCAGCGCGAATTTCGTCACTTGAATAATAGGCTTCTGCACGATTGTGTTTTTCAACCACACCCAACGGCATTTCTTCAATAAAACTAATATCGATTTCGTTATCAATGGCGAACTGCACTAAATCGCACACTTCTTTGTGATTACGGTTTTTTAAAATCACTGCATTCAATTTAATGCGTTCAAAACCAACTTTTTTTGACGCAGCAATGCCATTCAAAACCTGCTGTAAATCGCCTGTGCGTGTTAATTCCTTGAATTTCGTAGCATCAAGTGTGTCTAAACTGATATTCAAACGTTTTACATTTGCAGCTTTTAAAATCGGGGCGGCGGTGACAAGTTGTGAACCGTTTGTGGTTAACACCAATTCGTGTAAACCGTTCAACGCGCCGATTTGTTGAAATAACTCTAACGCACCTTTACGAACTAACGGCTCGCCACCTGTAATGCGGATTTTTTTTACGCCCAACTCCACGAATGTTTTGGCGAGCATGTAAATTTCTTCGAGGCTTAAAATTTGGTTACGTGGCAAAAATGTCATATCTTCTGCCATGCAATACACGCAGCGAAAATCACAACGGTCTGTAATTGAAATACGTAAATAATCAACGGTTCGACCGAAACGGTCAGTGAGTTTTGTGGGGATGGTTGTATTCATTGAATAAGTGGCGATTCCGATTACGTGATAATTTAGTTTTTACAAAAGTTGCCAAAATCATAACACAACAAAAAATGGTCTCCTGTTTTCACATCATGGATAGTTTTCAATTTGTATTCTGGTGTATACCAGCATGACGAATAACCTACTAATGCGCTAAACTATAGTCACTTTTACACGAACATGAATTAACAAAAATGACTGATAACGTACACGCCCACGAAATTCATAAATTTGGTTCAATGGCAGAACTTTGGTGGGATAAACAAGGGGAATTTAAAACCCTACACGCCGTGAATCCACTGCGCTTGCAATTCATTCAACAATACACCTCACTTGCTGGAAAACGAGTCATTGACGTGGGTTGTGGGGGTGGGATTTTAACCGAAGCCTTAGCACAAGCGGGTGCAGATGCGCTGGGTATTGATTTGAGTGGCGATTTGATTGATGTCGCCGAATTACATGCTTTAGAAACTGAAACCACGACGGTCAATTATCAAAAAATCAGTGTTGAAACGCTTGCCGTTAAACAACCCGAAAGTTTTGATTTTGTGACCTGTATGGAAATGTTGGAACACGTCCCCGATGCAGGTTCAATTGTTGCCGCGTGTGCAAAATTAGTTAAACCTGGCGGCATGGTGTTTTTTTCAACACTGAATCGCAAACCCAAAGCCTTTTTATTGGCAATTGTTGCGGCGGAATACGTTTTACAAATGTTGCCCAAAGGTACGCACGAATATAAAACGTTCATCAAACCATCTGAACTTTGCCAAACTGCCAGAGCTGCCGGCTTAGAACTCCAAGGTATGATTGGTATTGAATACAATCCGTTCACACAACATTTTTCGCTTGGCAAAGACGTTGATGTTAATTACATCGCCGCTTTCAAAAAAGCGGCTTGATATGACGGACATAAAGCACATCCCCCCCGCCCCCCTTCAAAGGGGGGAATTGAAATGTATATTGTTCGATTTAGACGGTACGCTTGTTGATACCGCACCCGATTTAATCGCCTGTTTAAATTATGCTTTGGAGCAACATGGTTTTTCAGCAGTTGCTGCCGAACATGTTAAACCACACGTTTCGTTTGGCGCGACGGCAATGATTAACGCGAGTTTAATTTCTTCTCCCCCCTTTGAAGGGGGGCAGGGGGAATGTGCTTTAGTTGACAACGAAAAACGCGCGGCTATTCTGGTTTCAATGCTGGAAGAATACGAAACCAACATTGCGCGACACAGTCAGTTTTTCGATGGCATGTTAGACGTGTTGAATTTTATCGAAACACAAAATTTATCGTGGGGCATTGTGACGAATAAGCGTGAACGTTTCACGATGCCGTTAGTCCATGCGTTGGAACTCCAAAACCGCGTCGCATGTGTCATTTGTGGCGATACCACACCGAATCCAAAACCGCATCCTGCACCACTTTTAGAAGCTTGCAAACGTGCAAATGTTTCAGTTTCAGAATGTGTTTATATCGGCGATGCAGCGCACGATATTTTGGCTGGAAGAAATGCTCAAATGCACACGCTTGCCGCAACTTACGGTTATTTGCAAGCTAATGAAACACCTGAAAACTGGGGTGCAAACGCGCTAATTCAGTCACCTCAACATTTGCTCACTTGGTTGGAGGACGCATTATGTCTCTAAAAAATCACGTCATTTTAATCACTGGCGCGGCAGGAGGATTGGGTTCGACAGCCGCTTTAGCCTTAGCGAAAGTGGGCGCACAAGTCATTTTATTAGATAAAAATTTGCACAAACTCGAAGCGATTTACGACAAAATTTTAGCGGACGGGGGTGTTGAACCCATTATGTATCCCTTCGATTTAGCGGGTGCGACCGAAAATGACTACGAAGAACTCGCGCAACGGATTGATGAAAAATACGGCGTATTACATGGGTTATTGCATTCGGCAGTTGAATTCCATTCATTCACCCCGTTAATTCAACACGGTACAAAAGAATGGGGACATACGTTAAATGTGAATTTGAACGCGCCATTTTTATTAACGCGCGTTCTTTTACCCGTGATGCAAAAAGCCAATCATGCTTCAATTGTATTTACGTCCGATTCGTCAGCACGTTTGGCACCCGCTTATTCGGGAGCTTATGGTATTTCAAAAGTAGCAATGGAAGGTTTAGCACACGTTTTAGCTGAAGAACTCGAAAGTGTTGGCAAAATTCGGGTCAACATTTTGATTCCATCGCCTATAGATTCACCATTACGCAAACGGGCTTATCCTGCTGAAGATAAATCGAAACTTCCCACCATGACTTCGCTTGAGCCAATTTACGAGTATTTATTTAGCGAGGACAGCGTGGGCATCACAGGGCGAACGATTGATGCTCATACAATAAAATCTAACTTTAAAGTGTAATCATGTCAGAAAAAGAAACTATAACGTTAACCCGCGATGTTGATATTGTTACGATTCCCGATGGGCATATTGGCAAATTAAACTCAGGTGAAATCGTCACCTTACATCAAGCATTGGGCGACAATTTTACGGTGTTAACAACTTACGGGCATTTAGTTCGAATTGCGGGTAAAGATGCCGATGCACTTGGCAAAAAAGAACAGTATTCGGCGACGTTAGTCAGTGAAAATACCGCACAAGCTATCGAACAGAATTGTTGGGCAGTAATGAAAACAGTTTATGATCCCGAAATTCCAGTAAATGTGGTGGATTTAGGGCTGATTTACAGTTGTACAGTAAATCCCGTTGCCGAAGACCGTTACCATGTTCATGTTATGATGACATTGACTGCGCCAGGTTGTGGCATGGGTCCCGTGATTCAAAGCGACGTGGAGAAAGGTATTAGGGCTTTGCCGAGTGTGGCGAGTGCGAATGTTGAAATTGTCCTCGATCCGCCGTGGTCACGCGAAATGATGTCTGAAGTGGCGCAGGTTCAACTCGGTTTATTTTAAATAATTTTAGGAGAGTTTCATGATTAAAAAGTATTTAACACCGGCAATTTTAGCCACGTTGATTACGCCAGTTTTGGCGCAGGCGAGTGATGATGTAGACACGCGCTGGTACGTAGCACCTTATGGTTCATTTGTTTTGGCTGATGATGAACGTAATAGTAGTGATGGTTGGGGTGGTGGTTTAGCCGTCGGTAAAATGTTAAACGAACATTTTAACGTGGAGTTAAAAGGTTTTTATCAAGATTACGGTAAAACATCTGCGTCATTATTAGGTGCAAATTCTGGCAGCACAGATATGGCAGGTGGCACAGCTGATTTGCAATACTATTTCTTCCGTGACAAATTTTCGCCTTACGCTGTAGTGGGTGTGGGCGGTGCAACTACCAGTACACCTAATGGTAATCACGTTGGTTTTATTGGCGAGGCGGGCGTAGGTGCGACTTATGAAATCTGTGACGGTTTCTTCTTACGAAGCGACGTGCGTTATCGTTACAACAACAATTTTGGTGGCAACAACGACAATAACAATTTCTTGTTGGCGAACAATTCAAACAGCAGTGATTTCAATGAAATGGTCGTCAACGTTGGTTTTGTAATCCCATTGGGTGATAAGGCAGAAAAACCTGCACCACGAGTTGAATTACCAGTGGTTCGTCCGACACCGGTTGCTGATTGTTCGACAAAAGACGATGATCATGACGGCGTAAATAATTGCGTAGACCAATGCCCTGGTACGATTGTAGGCAGTAAAGTTGACGTACATGGTTGCCCGATTAGTTTAGAAATCAAAGGGGTGCAGTTCAAATATGATTCTGCGGAATTAACGCCGAATGCAAAAATTATTTTAGACGGCGTGGCAAAAAGTTTAATTGCTTATCCGCAAAAAAATGATTTAGAAGTTCAAGGTCACACCAGCAGCGAAGGTACGGATCAATATAATCAACGTCTGTCACAAAAACGCTCACAATCAGTCGCCAACTATTTGAAACACAAAGGTGTTTTAAACAAATTGACCGCACACGGTTATGGTGAAAGACAACCGATTGCAGACAACAGC
>JAQTOX010000144.1 GCA_028713055.1 Methylococcales bacterium
CGCTTGCTGTGAAACTTCATCAATAATCGCCCAACGATAAAAATGTCGTCCGTTCAACCGCTCTGCTTTTCCAAACCACACGGCGTTTTGTAGGGTTTCTGACAAACGATTTGCCTCAAAATCAACGGGCGTTTTTTGATTAGTTCGGATTCGGCAAAATAAATCGGCGGTTTCGTGTTCATCTTTTACAAATTCTTCGGCGCGATTTAAACCTAACCATTGTGCAATTTGCGCGTCGGTCGCTTCACTGCACAATTCCACCGTCCAACCCAAACACGCCGCCGCATAACTCAACGCCGCCAGCGCGTGACCAATATCATGTTGGCAATAACGAAACGCACGCTCGCCGTATTTCCACGCTTCACGCCAATGAATCGAAGACAAACCAACATACAATTCCGATGGCACATCACCCGCCGCGAATTCACAACGGCGTTCTAAATGATGGTCGTGACTGACGTAGTGATAAACGCCAGACGGTAACAAATTTGCGTCCGTGCAAAGCAAATACACTTCCGTCGGATGCAAATTGCCGCTCGATGGATTGCAACGTAACGCCCAACGGTCAGGCGCAAATGCTTTCCAAGCCGATAAACCAAACGATAATTCCAGCATCGCGCCGAGATTTTCAAGCGTTAAGGGCTTTGCGTTAATGTTGGTTGGGCAGTCCAACTCCGAAAATAAACACGATAATTCCGCCTTCAACAGCGGTAATTCAATCGTTTCACAACCGCTAAAACGCCGAAATGGGTTCGGTTGTTCATCCCAATCTAAAAATTCAGGGGCTTTTGCGTAAGCGTTGAATTGATGTTTTGTGCGGTTGTGATAGTGTGAAATGGTTACGGAAGTTTCTGTGGTTTTTTCTTGGTTCATGGTGTGACCTTTTATTGTTTGGATTGAAAGCTAACTCATTTTCCACCGATTGTTCAGTTTTTTAGTTAAACTCGCAACATAATGGTAGCGGAAAATGGTTGCCGAGTATTTGATTTTGAAATTTAAGCGATTAAGATTTAATTCAAAAATTTGAGGGGGTTATATGTGTGATTCAGCGTTACAAGAAATTGCAAATGACATTTGCAAAAACGCAACGGAGATATTTTCTAAACAAGAACCAGTTAAGGATAAAAAATGGGTTTTAGTTAGCGAAGAAAACAATGGAAAACAAATGGAATGTATCGATACTGAGATTTACAGCGGCATTGGTTTTATCCCCTGCCACGGTTTAAAAAATACTCCATCTTATATCAAACTGAAAGAGGTTGACACCATGCGAGCCTTATCAGATATGGGATGCTATTGGACTCAGCCTGAGCGTATTGTAACAACGTTATTAGAATCTTCATTTGTAGCGTTAGAGTACCGTTTTGACCCAATTAAATTTCTAAATAAATTGGATGAATTCGCCACTATTGTTAAATACGAAAACTATGAGGTTACTCTCGTTGGACGATTGCACGGTGTAAAACTTGAAACTGATTTGATTGAAATTGAATCTAATGTTTCTTTGAATCGTTTAGATAACGATGCCATCAATGAAAGACAACCGAATCTTATTTCTGTAATACCAACAGGAATTTCAATACTGGATTTTTCAGATTCTAATGTAGAAATAATAGTTAAAGATATATGCCAACTTGGTTCATCAGTTGATGAATTTTTCGAAGCACAAAATGCTGCAAGAGAAAAAATGAATGAAGAACTTAAAAATGTTGTTATGAGTATCAAATTATGTCTTCAAAGTAGAATTCAAGTTTATCCAGCGACATATTGCAGTCCATTATCTGGAGCTATGGGGTCTTATCCTTCTGAACCAATGTCTATTTATGAAAACGTATTATTAGGCAATATTGACATTGAAGCATTAAAGAAATCATTTTTAATTGTAAATAATACTGTCAAGCAAGATTCTGTATTAAAAAGCTCTTTTTATCGTTTTATCATTGGAATTGACGAACGAATAGAAGAGGAAAAATTGGTTGATTTTGTTATAGCGTGGGAATCCATATTGCAAACAGTTAATGGTCAGAGTAACAAAACTGAATTGTCATATAGATTTTCTCTTAATGGTGCATCTATCTCATGTATCGCTGATAACAATCGTAAATTTACAGAAATGCAGAAATTTATGAGAGAGGTGTACAACATCAGGTCAACCATCGTACATGGCGGAAAAACTGATGACATAGATAAAAGTTTGAAGAAAATAAATAAAGAATCTTTATCTGAACTTAATAACGAACTAGCACAGTTATATCAGAAAACAATCTATTGGTTATCTACAGTTAAAGAAAATGAAAGACCATATCGTAAAGAATTTGGATGGGAATTGTTAATTCCAGAAGCATTTAAAAATGCACATCATCAAACGCAAACGCCGCAATGATTTTGCAAAACTTTAACGACTACAACAAAGCGGTTTCTTTTCTTGATAGCCTCATTGATATAGTGGGCGAAAATGGAAAACATCCTCTCGCCTCATTGATGGAATTGGTTGGCGTTTTAATTGAACAATACGAAAACATAAACGTGCCTGAATTCTAAAGCCCTCGTACCTTAAATGGCTTTGAGGGCTTTTTTATGCTTGTACCAAATCTAACCAACCGCCAAATCCTCAGCCCAACAGCCAATCGGATTACCTAAATTCAATTCTTTATCTTCAAAACGCACTAAAAAAACGGTGCGCAAGGGTTCTTCTTCATGATGCCCTTTCATCACAATCACGCCGCGACTTCCCGCCTCGGCAAGCACTTCACCTTCTTGCGCTTCAGGCATTGAGCCATCATCTAAAATCGCGTGCGCCGCATAAACCACATCACCTAAATCTAAATCTTCTACGTTCATTTTGTTCTCCTGTTTGTGTTTTGTAGCAAACCCGACAAAAACCTTCCAATTGTCCGAAATAGCTTGCCGTTTTGTGCGACAACCCGTTTTAAATTTAAGTTATTTCAAAGAGTTATCTTTAAATTTTTGCATGGCATACAGGTTGCATCGTTTAACTACAAAATCAATGCCAAACCATTTTAGGAGATTCAAATGATTACATTAACCGATGGCGCAATTAAAGCTGTAGAGCGTTTTATCGCCAATTCAGACAAACCCACAGGCGGTTTGCGAATCGAAGTCACAGACGGCGGTTGTTCGGGTCTGCAATATGGTTTGCGCCTTGAAGCCGAAGCTGGCGAAAACGATTCTGTGATGGATTACGGCGCGATTAAAGTTTTCGTGGATGCAGAAAGTTTGCCTTCACTCGACGGCATGACCGTGGATTTCCTCGATAGTGTTGAAGGTTCAGGTTTTAAATTCACCAATCCGAATGCTGTAAAAAGTTGCGCTTGCGGCACGTCGTTTTCAACAAATAACAACGGTGGCGAATCTAAATCTTGCACACCACATTCACACTAAGGGGAATTGCCATGTGGGATTATTCAGACAAAGTTAAAGAACATTTTTTCACTCCCAAAAATGCAGGTGCGGTGGTTGATGCGAATGCAGTGGGTGAAGTGGGTTCGATTAGTTGCGGCGATGCGTTACGTTTGACATTGAAAGTAAATCCTGAAACCGAAGTGATTGAAGAATCAGGTTTTCAAACATTCGGTTGCGGCTCTGCGATTGCATCATCATCAGTTTTAACCGAAATTATCAAAGGCATGACCTTAGACGAAGCCTTAAAAGTGACCAACCAAGATATTGCTAACCAATTAGACGGTTTGCCACCTGAAAAAATGCACTGCTCAGTAATGGGACGTGAAGCATTACAAGCGGCAGTGGCGAATTATCGCGGTGAAGAATGGAAAGATGACCACGAAGAAGGCGCGTTGATTTGTAAATGTTTTGCGATTGATGCCGTGATGATTGAAGAAATGATTTGGGCAAACAAACTCCGCACAGTTGAAGACGTAACCAATTTTACCAAAGCAGGCGGCGGTTGTGCGGCGTGTCACGAAGACATCGAAGCGATTTTAGAAAAAGTGTTGGCGGAAAAAGGCGAAAAATTCGACCCAAGTGCTGCGCCGATTGAAAAAGTGGAAGTTGAAAAAGTCAAAACACCTCTAACCAATTTGCAACGCATCAAAAAAATCGAAGAAGTTTTGAACTCGTTACGTCCGCAATTGATGGCAGATGGCGGCGACGTTGAACTCGTTGAAGTCATTGATAACACGGCTTACGTCAACATGACGGGTGCGTGTAACGGTTGCCAGATGTCCGCTATGACAATAGCAGGCATCCAGCAACGAATCATGGAAGTGTTAGGCGAATTTATCCGCGTTATACCTGCTTCCGAAATGAAAAAGTTGGTCAACATTGCTCACTAAGCTGCCTATTCGGCAGAAATAATATGACTGGAGCGTGTAACGGATGCCAAATTTTCTAAGCTGCCTATTCGGCAGAAAACATAACCATAGCAGAAATTCAACAACGTTTGATTTTCTAAGCTACCTATACGGCAGTGAACAATACGTTTTCACGCAACAACAGTTTAAGCAATTTTTCGATTTTCACAAAGGAGCAGGTCATGCCTGATATTTACTTAGATAACAACGCCACAACCAAAGTTGACCCTGCGGTTGTTGATGTGATGATTCCGTTCTTTTTAGAACAATACGGCAATCCGTCTTCAATTCACAAATTTGCCGATGGTGTAGCGAAAGCTCTTAAAAAAGCACGCGGACAAGTTCAAGAATTGATTGGCGCAGAACACGATTCAGAAATTATTTTCACCTCGTGCGGCACAGAATCAGATTCAACTGCGATTTTGTCAGCGATTAAAGCGCAACCAAATCGCAAAGAAATTATCACCACCACCGTTGAACACGCGGCGATTTTGAATTTATGCGAAAACCTTGAAAAAGAAGGCTACACGATTCACCGTTTACCTGTGGATAAATGCGGTCGTTTGAATTTGGAAGCGTATAAAAAAATGCTTTCTGACCAAGTGGCAATCGTTTCGGTCATGTGGGCAAATAATGAAACAGGCACGATTTTTCCTGTCGTTGAAATGGCAGAAATGGCACACGAAGCAGGCGTGATGTTTCACACTGACGCGGTGCAAGCGGTCGGCAAAATTCCAATGATGTTGCAAGACACTAAAATCGATATGCTTTCGCTTTCAGGTCATAAATTACACGCCCCAAAAGGCATTGGCGTTTTATATTTGCGTCGCGGCACACGTTATCGTCCGTTACTTCGCGGTGGTCATCAAGAACGTGGTCGTCGTGCTGGCACAGAAAATACCGCTTCAATTGTTGGTTTAGGAAGAGCTTGCGAACTCGCGCTTGAACACATGGAATATGAAAACGTCCAAGTCAAAGCCATGCGCGACCGTTTAGAACGCGGCATCATTGAACAAATTCCTAACAGTTTTATCACGGGTGATTTAAACAACCGTTTGCCAAACACCACCGACATTGCTTTTGAATATATCGAAGGTGAAGCAATTTTGATGCTTTTGAATAAAGCTGGCATCGCGGCATCAAGCGGTTCGGCATGTACATCGGGTTCACTTGAACCGTCACACGTTATGCGAGCCATGCAAATTCCTTACACCGCCGCACACGGCACAATTCGTTTTTCATTTTCGCGCTACAACACCATGAGCGAAGTGGACGAAGTGTTAAAAGTGATGCCCGATATTGTCGCCGTATTGCGAAAACTTTCGCCTTATTGGGATAGCGTCACAAATGAGCCTGTGGCGAATCCCGAAGCCGCTTTCACGCCAACTTTTAAATAAACCATGAACACGCCACGCCACATTATTATTGACGACACGACGCTCCGCGACGGTGAACAATCGGCGGGTGTGGCGTTTTCGTTCGATGAAAAATTAAGTATTGCACAACAGCTTTCCGCACTCGGCGTGCCTGAATTAGAAATCGGTATCCCCGCGATGGGCGAGCAAGCGCGTGATGAAATCAAAGCGATTGCGGCGTTGAAATTGCCCAGCAATTTATTGGTTTGGTCGCGGATGCGAGAAGGTGATTTACAAGATTGTTTAGGTTTAGGCGTGGGCATGGTGGATTTGTCGATTTCTGCGTCCGACCAACATATTCAACATAAGTTAAAACAAAGTCGCAGCTGGGTTTTAAAAACTATCGACCGTTGCGTTAAAACGACGGTTGATACAGGTTTAAAAGTTTGCGTCGGTGCAG
>JAQTOX010000022.1 GCA_028713055.1 Methylococcales bacterium
ATTCACACCGCCTTCGCCTTGAATCGGTTCAACTAAAATTGCGGCAATCGAGGAATTTTCAGAAAGTACCGTTTTAATTGCAGCAATATCGTTGTACGGAACACGCACAAAACCTTCGACGAGCGGCTCAAAACCTTGTTGAATTTTCGTATTTCCCGTCGCGCTTAATGTAGCTAACGTACGCCCGTGAAAACTTTTCTCCATCACGATAATTGTAGGTAATTCGATGCCTTTCGTGTGTCCAAATTTACGCGCCAATTTAATTGCCGCTTCATTGGCTTCAGCACCGGAATTACTGAAAAATACATTGCTCATGCCACTCATTTCGATGAGTTTTTCGGCGAGTTTTTCTTGGGCGGCAACTTGATAAAGGTTAGAGGTATGTAGCAATTTTGCACTCTGTTGACAAATTGCATCGTGAATAGCGGGATGTGCGTGTCCTAAATTACACACTGCAATGCCCGATAAGGCATCTAAATAACGTTGCTGATGTTCGTCCCACAACCACGCACCTTCGCCATGTTCAAACGTAACGGCGAGACGTGCATAAGTGGGCATAATGTGACTGCTCATAAAGTTTTGCCTGTCAACAAAAAAGGGCGGATTATAGTTTGCAAGCCTATCCGTGACAATTAACATTTCGTTAGTTTTCACAAAGTTGCTAAAATCGAACGGTCTTTTAATCTTACTGGAGTTATTTTTTATGAGTGTTACCGTCCGAATCGAACAATTATTACAAGCGCATCCTGTACTTTTATTTATGAAAGGGACGTCTGATTTCCCACAATGTGGCTTTTCAAGTCAAGCGGTGCAAGTCTTAGAAGCATGTGCAGCAGATTTTCAAGATTTCAACATTTTTGAAGATGCCGAGTTGCGCGAAGCTCTAAAAAGCTATTCAAACTGGCCCACTTATCCACAACTTTATATCAAAGGCGAATTGATTGGTGGTAGTGACATCATGATGGATTTGTACAAAAAAGGGGAATTAGCGCAAATGTTAGCAGCGGCAACCGAGGCATAACAGATGGCAAAAGCAGGTGATTTGAAACGTGGCATGGTGGTCGAAATCAATGGCGTACCGCACGTAGTTAAAAATGTAGACGTAAAAAGTCCATCCTCACGCGGCGCATCGACGTTGTACAAAATCCGTTTCAATAATGTTCAAACGGGACAAAAACATGACGAATCTTTGAAAGGTGATGATTTTTTCAAAGACGTGGATTTAGTTCGCGCTAAAGTGCAGTTTTCCTATATTGACGGTGAAAATTATATTTTCATGAATACCGAAGATTTTTCGCAATATACCCTGAGCAAAGAAGATTTAGACGATCAAGTTGATTATTTAACCGAAGGATTAGAAGGGATTGTCGCGTTATTAGTTGATGACGAAGTGTTGGGCATCGAATTACCGAGCGTGGTAATTTTAGAAGTGTTGGAAACACCGCCAGCGATTAAAGGAGCTACTGCAAGTGGACGAACTAAAACCGCGCGTTTAAATACGGGTGCAGAAATTCAAGTACCTGAATATTTAGAAACGGGCGAAATGATTAAAGTCAACACTGAAACTGGCAAGTTTTCATCACGCGCTTAATGCAGTATTTAGCGTAGTGTTCACACAATCACATTTGGCGTACAACCTCTTTATCAAAATACAAACCAAACGGTGTACGCCAGTTATTTTTTCGAGTTATTTATGTCCACTGAAATTTTATCTACCTTAACGACGCTTCGCGATTATATGCGCTGGGCTTCGAGTCGTTTTACACAAACCAACGTTTGTTTTGGGCAAGGCACGACAGTAGCATTAGATGAAGCCGTTGCACTCGTTTTGTATAGTGTGAATCAGCCTTATCATTTGTCGGCGAGTTTTTTTGATTGTGTCTTGACGCTTGAAGAACGTAAAACCGTTTTTGATTTAATCGAACGTCGCATTAACGAGCGTATTCCTGCCGCTTATTTAACGAAAGAATCGATTTTTATGGGTTTGCCATTCTATGTTGATGAGCGGGTTTTAATTCCACGTTCGCCTGTTGCAGAATTGATTGAACAACGTTTTGAACCATGGATTGAAGAAGAAAATGTCGAACATATTTTAGATTTGTGTACGGGTAGTGGTTGTATTGCGATTGCTTGCGCGTATGCGTTCCCGAATGCGATTGTCGATGCAGTCGATTTATCGCCCGAAGCCTTAGAAGTTGCGGAAATAAATATCGACAAACATCAGTTGACCGAAACGGTCAACACGTATTATTCCGACTTATTTAACAAATTACCGCCGACAAAATACAACATCATTATCAGCAATCCGCCGTATGTGTGTTTGAACGAATGGGAAAATTTGCCGCCCGAATTCCACGCTGAACCCGATATGGCTTTTAAAGGTGGAACGTCTGGTTTAGATTTAGTGTTACGAATTTTGAGTAACTCAAACGCCTATTTAAGCGAACACGGAATTTTAGTTGTCGAAGTCGGCAGCAGTTCTGAAACGTTACAAAATTTATTACCTGATGTGCCATTTTACTGGTTGAATTTTGAACGTGGTGGCGACGGGGTATTTTTACTCACAGCTGATCAAATCGCGCATTATCACGAAGTTTTCATTTCGACGTTGAAAAAACATCATTGAAAAGTTTGACATCTTCTGTGACTTGCACTTTCAAGATTCGCGTCCCAACGTGAATTCAAGTGCAATTCCAGACATTATGCGGTTTGGAGAATTCAAGTAACAAGTGCAATTTTTCAAACTATTTCTTTTGGTATGTACCACGCCTCTGAAAATTTCAGTTTATTTCGTTCGCAAATTTGCTCCCTTATTTCCTGTGTTAAATTTTGCAACGATACAAAATCAGCGTTGTAAATTTTCAATGCTTTCAAAAGATCAGTTGCCGTTTCAAAATCAAGCACAACGGTTTTTTGTCCGTTAAAATGACAAACAGCGATTTTTTCTTCCCATTTCAATTCAACGTATTTCAAGTATTCAACAAAATCATTCGATTCATCAACATCTTGGTTATCAAAAAAAACAGCAAGCATTAAAAACTCATCCATCGCCTCAGTGTCATCGCCCTTTGTTTTTATCCCTTTTAAAACATGAATACTGGCATTATTTAATTTAAATATCTCAACTAATGAACAGCTTTCAACTAACGCATTGTTAGATTCAAATTTTGCTAAGTAGCTACTTTCTGCGGTATCTTCAACATCGTCACGCAACCATTTTCGACGTTCAACCGTGCAGTGACCACAAAAAATACAACGATACGTCACGGTTGATGTTTTACTATCACTTCGTTGCAACGACGCATATCGATAACCACAACACGCACAATTTACACAGTTTCCTTCGCGTCTTCTCAAGCCTTTTGAACTGTAAGAATAATAGTTCCATGCGAGCAGATTGCCGCTATTTGTTTTTTGAGTTAGTTTCATAGTTTAAATTTTCCTTTTAATTTCGGATTCGTAGTATTTTTAAAAGTGTTTGTAACGGATTCAGTTTAATCGGCATTGATGGCTTATCGCGTTCTTCAATGGGATTTCTTTCACCAAAATACAAAATTTTGTTGTAGCTTTCTTCGATGCCTATTAACCGACTTCGGATTGGTTTTTTGTCGGCTCTTGTCATTCCAAATGTTCCGAAATAAAACACAATTTCTTCCTTTAAAAATGCTTTGAAATCGTTGAAATTGGTAAATTCATTTTGTCTGCGAAAATAATACTCAACCTCTGCGTGTGCATTCTCTAAAAGTAAATCGATGTCTTCAAATTTTTTGAGAAACACATCTAATTCATCTTGTAAGCGTTTGGTTTCAGCGTCCCACGCTTGTAAATCTTGGTCAAATAACTCTTGTTCGGTCATTTTCAGTCACCAAATTTTCGCCGCAAAACTCATGTCATTTCGCAATTCTAAATGCTCACCGTTTTGACCAATTACATACAGTCCTTTTTTTATTGCATACGCCGCCACATTTGCGGGAATTACCATTCCAGCAACTGCCCCAGAAATCCGTTTGTCTTTATGGTCAGGCAATAAGCGTTTCACCTTTTCTAAGCGTTCAAGATGTTCATTCACATCATCGATGCTCAAGTTACTTTTACATTCAATCACGACAACATCGTTGTTATTTACCACTAACAAATCAATTTCTAAACCTTCGCCGTCACGATTAGCTGAAATGTTTTGCTGAACTTCGTGAATGTCGATACCGCGTTCTCTAAATAATCGTACCGCCGATGGTCGCACCGCTTCTTCTACAAACTCACCTAAACGGTTTGTTAAACGTCCAACGCTCTTATTTACGTCTTTGATGTCTACTGATAATTTTCTCAAAATTCGGTCTGTTTCTTTTTGGGCTGCTTCAAATTGCTCCTTAAATTCTTTGTGTGATTCTCGCAACACACCCATTTGCAAACTGTTTTCTTTTAAAATCGCCCAAATTTCATCCGCAACTGCACTCATTTCTAACTCCTAAAATTGATACTACATTGCCAAATCCTACCACAAAAAAACAAAGCCCCACTTTTTACGGCGAGGCTTTGTTTAATGAAAATCAAAAAACCAAACTGGCAGATTTTTGAAGATGCCGAATTACTTTTTTGAAAAATAAGAAACCGCTGGTAAATTTTCAAAATGGTCATCTGCTGTAATCAATCTAGCTTTTTCTTGTTGGGCTGTCGCGTAAATGATGGCATCTGCAAAACTTAATTTGTGTTTTTGAGCCAGTTCCGATGCAATCAAAGCTAATGATTCCGTCAATGGCACAACTTTCGCCTGTTGCGTGAGTGCAATCACATCCATTGCTGTTGCTTCATTTTGTTCACGACAAATCCATTTATGTAATTCAAACTGTATCGAAGTCGGCACAATCAAATTATCGAAATCAGCTAAAAAAGGCGCGAACTCATCCGCTAACACACCATCGGTTAGCCATTCTATCCAACCGCAAGTATCAACAACGACTTTCATATTCTCTCGCTACGATCACGGACATCATGTACATTTGCCCCCTTTAAAATTCCTCTCAATGCTTGAAATGACGGCTTGGGTACAAGTGAAATCAAATCACCTTTAACCACAATTGAAAACTTCTGCCCTGCGGTCAAATGCAAAGAATTTCTAATTTCTTCAGGAATAGACACCTGATATTGTTCAGATAAAGTAACTTCCAACATAATTTTTCTCTCTTATTTGAAAAGAATTGACTGGTGATTATAACCACAAAAAAACAAAGCCCCACTTTTTAGGGTGAGGCTTTGTTTAAAAAATCAAAAAACCAAACCGCCAGCTTTTTTGAAATGATGGCGGTTTGTTTAGTGGTTATTGATCCAGGCGTTTAAAAATAACATTTTTATTGTCATTATCTCTTGTGATGTTCATAAGCTGCCCAAAAATCGAAAGTCTTGTTGCAACTGCTTCAGAAATTTCATTACTTATCGCTACACGTTTACCTGTCTGAGCAAGAAACGATGCCACTACGCCTTTTTTACCAATAATTTGTGCATATATCCGTTTGTTCTTACCCAGAATCTGAAATATCTTATCGCCATCAGTAATCATCACCTTAACGCCAATTGCTATTACTTCCTTTGTAATTTTCTTACTAATTTCTGAAGGCTCTAAAATTTTATCTTGACCAATAGTAATTTTAAGCTGTTCAATCAGATCTTTAAATACAATGCTTTTAGCAATTTCTACACTGATAAGTTTAGTAATCTGCATTCTAGCACTACCTTTTGGTATGTATTTTATGTTCCCCCCAATATAATCAAGAGCTACAGCTAAAACAGTATTTGCCAATGCAGTCGTACTATTCTTGGTCATTACGGCATAGCCACCAAGCGGAATAAATAATTCAACTTCTGTCTTTTTGCTACTAGTTGGTCGTCTAGGGTCAAATGAGCTTAATTCAGTAGTCCAACTTTCATAATTGTTTGTTGCTGTGTCAATCATATGCTCCAATACATTTGTTGCGGGTCTATGTCCTGAAACAGTTGCAAAACTATACCAATTTTTTTTAGCGTCATAAATGTCAATTACCGCATCTGCATATCCACGATTATAGATATTTGCTTTGATTGTTCCTAAATCCGATTTAAGCCCATCTATCACATAACTATTGTTAATTAAGTTAATTGATTCAGAACTTTGTTGTGCAAACAATCCGAATAAATCATAGTTTGGTGCGTAACACCAGTCAGGATAATCTCGACACTTATCTGTCTTACTATAAACCTGCTCGTTGTTAAGATTTATAGCATCAATTACCGATTCTAAGGCTGAAGGATCTATCGTAGAAGGTTTTATTGTGGAAAATAAATCTGAGCCTGTGCCGTGTGCAATTGTTAAATCCCTCCAATCTGATTTGGAAAACTTATCTCCGTAAGCCTTGATTCTTATGTAGTTGATTCCGATTTTAGGATAAGTGCCAGATTTAGCATAAATAGAAGGACTGGGGGTATATAAGATTGTGCCATCAGACGAAGTCAGTATTTTTCCACCATCAAACAGTGAATTACCATCTGGGGTAGCAGGAATTTCAACTGTGGCACAGGAGTCATTGCATTGACCTTTACCATTATTACTTTCAGTAAATCCGTTGTAATACTTATCTTGAGTAATAACAATGCGATAACTTGTTGCGCCTTGTACCTTGTTCCATTGAATTACATAAGGTGGAAATAGTGACATTGTTAGTCCTGTTGGTGTCGCTAACTTGGTAACTATAGTCGCGGCTGCATTTGCAAAATTTGCTGCCATAGCAAAGACTAACAGAATTATGAAACTTAATAATTTAAACATTTTTATGCTCCAAAAATTGAAAACAAATCGGTGACAGGCAATTCGTGTTTTGCGACATCGGCGAACTGTAAAAACTCAATTGAATACAGAAAATCCATGCCATCATTCCCATCTGTTGTGTTGTTGTCGGTGACTACCCAAAAGATTTCCCACGCATCTTCGTCTGCGTATTCTTCAATGGTGTAATCCGCCATATTTCCTCGATAAACCGCGACATCAATACCGACATCACCAACCAAAATATCATCACCTTCCAAACCCGTGAGCGTGTCGTTGCCGTCATAACCACCATCAAGATAGTTATCTAAGCCATTCCCCGTGAGTTTGTCGTCAAAATCTGTACCGATAAGGTCTTCGATAAAATCGCGTTTGTCTGGATTCACTAAATTTGGAGACAACGTGCTGGTTTTGACTTCACCATCTGAAAATTTCAGATATTCAACAGACGGCATGACAACATCGTCGCCGTCACGCCCTGAAACTTTGTCTTTGATAAACATAGTTGTTCCTTTGAATGAAATATCGTAATCCGATTTAACACCGCTATATATTGCAATGTCATCACTGCCAATACCACCAAGGAGAGTATCATTACCCGCGCCACCGACGAGCGTGTCTTTATTTGATTGATCATGTGCATTCCCATTAAACACACTGAAAACAAACACACCTTCGGGTTTATCGGGGTCTTGTTTGGTTGTTTCTAAATTCAGCATTTCCTCTGTTGCTGACTGCGGTATCTGAAAATACCCTTCTGCATTTCCAGCCGAATAGCCCGCCCGCGCATTATTCCCAATTGACCAATCAACATTCTCATATCGAAAAATAATGTCAAAATTACCTTCGTTCTTGTTTATTAACTGTAATTGGAAGGCATTTAATTTGTTTGTTCCGCTGTTGTAATAACCGACATCATCCCAGGTCACGGTAAAAATACCTTTATCTGTATCTAAGTCATACCAAACGCGATTTGAACCAGTAGAATTTCCACCTGGAGTTGGTGTATTTGGTGCGGAGCCGCGTGTATCCACGTCCGACCAAAAAGCGGCGATAATGGGATTGTCATAACCCGCATTTATTTCTGTAGGTGTGTAGTCATCAAACAGAGATTTAAAAGTAATGTTACCGTTGTTGTTCACCCACAAAGAGGGAAAATTTGTTCCGAAGAAATTCAATCCTTTTTCACCAAAAATAGAAGTAATATCAACGGATTTAGATATATCTCCTGTTTGATTATCATCGCCTGGATTAAGAGAATCTTCACCAAAGCCTGCGATACCACCCAAACCATTTACCAAAGAGTTCGATGCAACAGTTGTTGTGGTGACGGCTGTTGTGGTTTCAGTGACAACATTAGGGTCAAATAATTCAACGAAGCGTTCATCACCGCAAAGAATATCGTCACCACCTAGTCCATAAATGTAATCAGCCCCATCACCACCAGAAATAGTGTCATCATAGTAACTGCCCTTGATACTGTCATCACCGTTAGAACCAATAGTTTCTTTTTCACCTCCTTCACTTGAAAAAACCTTATCAATTTTAGCGACACCTAGAGGTAAAGACTCATCAGCATTTCTCACATTCAGCGTAGATACTTGAGTAATTCCGTTCAAATCGAGTGTTCCAGTCGTTGCACGAATGTTACCCGTTCCCGAAAGTGTTGTGGCACCACCTAACGCGGCAATACTTGGCGTTAGCAAAGTGACATTTTCACCTACTGAAATCTGTCCTAGCTGACTTAGCGTTAAAGTCGATAAATCAAGTTGCGTGCTATCAACGCCTGAGGAAATACCGACTGTACTATTACCATCACCATTCAAACTGTGAATACTTTGCAATTGAGCAACACTAAACGTCACATTCGAACGAATTTCAATGTGTTCAATGCCTGTAATATCGTACTTAGACAAATCAGCCGTGCCATAAACATAAAGCGTATCGTCACCGTCGCCACCGCGTATGGTTTCAACTGCACCATCCTCATCTTCATTCAGATTTTTACCGTTTAGCGTAGTCAGTGCAAAACCTAACGCTGCCGTATCGGCAACCGAATCGACTTTGCCGCCGCCAGAAATATCACCGACCACAACAAACGTATCATTTCCCGCGCCTCCGTCCATGCTATCAACACCAGCTCCGCCGCGTAACACGTCATTGCCATCTGCACCAATTAGCGTGTCATTCCCTGCGCTACCTTCTAAACGGTCTGATTTTTCTGCACCTGTTAAAGCATCAGCAGATTCTGAACCCATGAGCAATTTGCCTTCAACATAAACACCGCCGCCATGTGTTGCATCAACATTGCCGTCTTTATCTTGTACAACCACGTTAATTTGTTTGCCTGCTAAATTCAGCGCGATGGTTGCGGCTTTAATCGTGCCTTCACCCGAAATAGAGTGCAGGCTATCAACATCAGCTTGGTCAACGATGACAGTAACGCCGCTTGAAATGTTAAGCGTGCGGAATTGTTCAAACATTACGCCAGACAAATCAAACGTGACGGGCGTGTTGCCAGGATTTGTAATGTTTAAAACTGATTCACCGTCACCAAAAATGGCGGTTAATCCGAGAGTGTTAAGTTGCTGTGCGCTAATTGTGACGGTTGAATTGACTTGCAATTGACTGATGTTTGATAAAGTAACGCCCGTAAAATCAACGTTACCGTAAATCACTAATCGATTGATGCCCGTGCCGCCGTTAATACTTTCACCTGCAACGACTTCGCTGATAACTCGATTATTAAGGTCAGAAAGTGAAATGACATTCGATAAATCAATGCCACTGCCACCAGGGTTGTAAATATCAGAATCGATATATTGATTGGCGGCGGTTTGACCAACGACAACAATCACATCATTGCCTGCATTGGTTTTAACAGTATCTTTGCCATCACCCGCGCGAACAATGTCATCGCCGCTACCTGTCGTAATAGCATCGTCACCCGCTAATCCCGTCAAAATGAGGTTGTTGATATTCGTTGAAACATCAATCACATCCACACCTGTTGAACCCGTGATAGTGTCGCCTGAAATGGCATAAGTTAAAGGCGCAGTTGAAGGTGTGGTAAATGTCGTAACAGCAATTGCTATTTCCGCAGCCGAAACTGTCATTGAGACTGTCGAAACTGTTGGAGCAGCACCAGCCACTAATTTCGTTGCATCAATGCCAAAAATAGCCGCAGTTTCAGCAAATGTTTTAGTGACTGTTGCAGCAAAAAATGCAGTTTGACCCGCTGATGTTGAAATGTCTGCATCTTGATCAAGATCACCAAAAACAAATATCAAGTTATTAGCACTTTTACTACTAATCGTAATCGTCACTCCTGTACTCAATGTGTATTGAACACCATTTACTGAAAATATGGCTTTGGTAATAACGATGCCATTGGGTAAGTTAATTTTATTCGTCCCCGTTGCATCACTGATTTCGATATTTTTTGTTAATTTAGAACTGATGACAAAAACGTCATCACCTGCTCCACCGTTGTAGTAGTTATAAGGCTGACTGTTATTAACGTTAATAATTTCGTTAATTGCAATCCCTGTGAATTTTACTGTAGCCATTTTTTTGATTCCTTGAAAATTAAAACAAATACCAGCAGAGTGCGTTTACCATTAAATTTTTGTGTAAATTTCACGACAGGCTGATAATAACCAGAATAGTGGTACGAAGTGTCGTACCACGCACAAATTTTTTAGAATTATTTTTTGAGAGAACGGGAAAAAAGGCGATGTCGACGGAATTAAAAACGTATATCAAACAACGCTGTTCCGAATTAGGTTTAAGCGAACGTGGGTTACAGCGTGAATCGGGTATTGCGAGAGATACATTGCTAAAAATTTTAGACGGACACACGAAACACGCACGCTTATCTACAATGGTTATTCTTGCTCGCGCGTTGAAAATTCATCCCTTCACTTTATTTCGTTACTTTTTGAATCAAACAGATTTACCAAAGTACACCACCACAGATGCTCTACATAAATTTGATGCAACAGGTTTTATTGCAGATGTAACGTATCCTGATAATTGTGAAGTAAGAGTCAACGAAACATTCACTAAAATTTGGGCAATCCAAAATATCGGTTCGGTTGAATGGATAGGTAGAAAATTTGTTTGTATGGATACGCAGCCAACAGGGGATTTTAATTTACCTGAAGGCATTGCACCTCCGAGTGAATTTCGGGGATTAAAACCGACAATGCACAACGTTCCAATTCCCAATATTTCCGCAGGTGAAATTATTGAAATTGAGGTTGAATTTACCGCCCCGTTTTACCCGTGTCATGTTATGTCATATTGGAAAATGGTCGATGCGGAAAATAATTTCTGTTTCCCTCAATCAGAAGGTTTGTCATGTATCGTCAATGTACTAGCAATTTGATGAAAATGTCTCTTTACCCCCCCCGCAACGAATGTACCACTTTCTTAGATTTTTACTGCTTGTCACATTACCGCACGGTAGTTTTGCTGACGACACGATTCAATCTTTAGGCGACTTCACCATTATCGCCCCCCCCGAAAGTTATTGCACCGAAGAAGCCAGCACTGCCACACGCAATCAAACTTCCCTTTTAGAAACACCTTATTCCGTCGGCGTAATTTCCCCAGAGTTATTGGACGATAGTCAAGTCAATCGTTTAGAAGAAACCACAAAATTTATCAGCGGTATTCAAGAAGGCACAGGCGATTCGGGATTTAACACTGATATTTTGATTCGTGGATTTAGCACGGGTAACAGTTCTTATCTCAATGGCTTGTTAGATAATGGAAAATATCATGTTCGTGAAATCGCCACTGTCGAACGCATTGAAATTTTAAAAGGGCAATCGTCAGTTTTATATGGTTCAGGTTCACCTGCTGGCGTGGTGAATTACATTAGCAAAAAACCACAATCCCAATCACAACATGATGTCAGCATCAGTGCGGGTTCGTATGATTTTGGAAAACTCATTGTTGATAGCACGGGCAAAATTGGCAATAATGAAAACGTGTTGTATCGCTTCATTGCAGTAGGACAATTAGCCGACGATTTTCGTGCGAATGTCATCAACAATCGTGCAACCTTAGCTCCGTCGCTAACTTGGAATTATTCCAAAAGTGGAAAACTTACCAGTGAATTTGAATACAATCACGACACGCAACCTTATCGTTTTGATTCGGTTTACACGCCAAAATACGGCGTAGTTTATGACCAATCGTATGTTGACCCACGCTCGCAATCAGACCGTGATTATTGGCGATTTAGTAACACGTTAGAACAACAATTGTTTTCAGGTTGGTCAGCGCATCTTTCCAGTCATTATTTTCATACTGAACGCCATGATGTTTTGGTAGGTTTTTACACCTTTGTCACTCCAGAAACATTGAGCGGTTATTATCGTGATGTTCACGACCATTACGACCAAGTGAATTTGCGGGGCGAATTGCACGGGGATTTTTCGATTTTAGGTAATAAAAATAAATTCATTGTTGGTATCGATAGAAATGAAGCCAATGATAATTTACACAGTCAACGTAAAATCAATGGTTATCAATTGAACGTTTTTGCACCGACGTTTGATTATTCGATTCCAAAAACAAAACCGTTAAACACACAACTCCACACAACCGAATACGGTTATTACGCAAATAATCAATTGGATTTAACACGATTTTGGCATTTAACGAGTGGCGTGCGTTATAGCGAATTTGACGCTCAACAAAATCAAAAAGTGGCTACTGATCAAACGACATTGACGTTTAGTTCAGGATTAAGTTTTACGCCGTGGGAAAATATCGCAAGTTATTTTAGTTACAATCAATCCTTTCAACCGAATTATGGCTTAACGAAAACCAACGATTTTTTACCTGCCAAACAAGGTGAACAATTTGAATTCGGCATCAAAACAAATTGGTTTGAAAAACGTTTAGGTTGGACAGCAGCGGTTTACCAACTGACGCAAAACAATTTGATTACCAAAGACCCGAATGATCCTGATTTTTCAGTAACAAATGGCGCGATTCGTTCACGGGGTTTTGAAACGGATTTGACAGGAAAAATTACCGACAATTTACAACTAATTGCGAATTACAGTTTTATGCGTTCGCGTTTTTTACAACACGATGAACATCAAAATCATGAATTTCACAATACGCCAAAACATAGCGGAATGCTTTGGAGTAAATATCAATTGCCAATAAATTTAGCGGGTAAATTTTATGTTGGTGGTGGCGCAACTTTTGTTGATACACGTTGGGGTGATGATGCAAATAGTTTTAGAACAGCAGGTTATATTTGCCCCGATTTGATGGTGCAATATCGTTTGAACAATGTGGATTTACATTTCAACATCGAAAATTTGCTTGATAAACGTTATGTTGCCAGTTCGATTTATGATGACACTGTTGTGCAAGGTAATCGGTTGTTTTTTAAATTTACGGTGTCAGCGCGATTTGATTAGCTTTAAGTTTTTAAAAAGAATTTAACACGCAAGATGGAGAACGAGATGGGTATTTTAATTTTTATAATAATTGTGTTGTTTATCGCAGGTGGTTTATTGATTTTGCTACGTTCTGCAAACAGTCATAAACTTCCAAAAGGCATAACATCACAACCGTATTCCGACGAAGACGATTAAACTTTCAACGTAAACGTCACAGGACCATCGTTGATTAAAGCGACTTTCATATCCGCGCCAAACTCGCCAAATTGCACATTAGGATAAATTTTCACAACGTGTTTTTGCAGATAAACAAACATTTCACGTCCAAATTTAGGTGGCGCGGCGGTGGTAAAACTGGGGCGATTGCCCTTGTCGGTATTTGCCGCCAACGTAAATTGCGGCACAAGTAACAAACCGCCTTGAATATCACGTAAACTCAAATTCATTTTATCTTCGCTATCTGCAAAAATGCGGTAATTCAAAATCCGTTCTAACAATCTTTCTGCAATCGCTGGCGTATCCTGTTTTTCGACCGCCACTAATGCCAAAATACCTCCGTTCACAACGCCAATCACATTGTCATTGACGGTCACACTCGCCTCGGTGACGCGCTGAATAATCGAAATCATACGAATAAACTCGGTAAAAAAAATTCACTCACTAACATGGGTTGTCCATAAATACTGTATTGCGTGCGTCGTCCCCACAATGGCGTGCTAATTTGCAAACTACTCACCCATTGATTCGGTTTGATTAACGCGATGCCTAAAGGTTTTCGCTCCAAACTCGGCGCAGAAAATAGGATTTCACCTAATGGGCGTGTACCTAATCGCGCTAAATTGCCTTGGGTAATTTTCAATGTTTTTTCTGGAATCACGGTTCTTGCCAAAATCAGCGGCGTTTGATTCGACAATAAAACCACTTCGCGCACTAAGCAATAACGTTGTTCTGTTTGTTTCAAAAGTCGTCGTTCGGTTAAAAATGGCGATTTTTGACGTTCAAATAAAACATGAACAGTGATATTTTCGAACTGATTGCGTAAGCGTTGCGTGAGCGATTCCGATTCGTTCAACCACGATTGCAAATGTAGCGGCAAGGTCTTACGAATGACATGATTTGTTTGAAGCCAGCGCGGTTCACGTTGAAATAAAAAACTATGAGTCATTGGTTGTTGTTTCTGTTGTATGAAAAAATCAGGTGTTAATGTCCAGCCGGCGCATTTTCATCTGCGACGACTTTTTTCAAAAGCGGTGCAAGTAATACGGCTGAAAAAAAGATAAACGAAATAATCTGAAATAAGTTATTAAACGTCATCACTTCGGCTTCACGCAATGCTAAAGCTGTCAGACGTGTGAGTTCAATTTGTGTGAGGTGTTGCCCAATTTCATCCGTCGCACTAATCGATTCACGCAACGTGCTGTAATGCGCTTTGTTCAAATAAAGCATCAACGTATTCGCAACTGCCAACCCCATCGCACCACCCAAATTACGCATTAAATTATACAAACCGCTGGCATTTTTCACTTCTTCAATCGGCAACAAACCCAGCGTCAACGTGTTAATCGGCAAAAAACAAAACATCAACGCGCCACCACGCATCGCTTGTGGTACGAAGAATTCCCAATAACCCGATTCTGCAGTTAATTCACCATTCAGCCATGAACCCAGTCCAAACAAGCACATTCCTAAACAAAGCATCACACGTAAATCCAATTTCTTCTCAAGCGGTCCTGCAATGAATGCTGATAGTAACTGAAACAGTCCGACAACCATCAGATAATAACCAATCTGCAAACTGTTTAATCCTTTGATGCTACCTAAATAAATTGGTGTTAAATAAATAATCGTATAAAGCCCGATACCCAAAACAAAACTAAACGCACAACCGACGGCAAAATTGCGATTTTTGAACGCATACAAATCAATAATTGGATGCGGATTTGTAAGTTCCCACCAAAACATTGCAATCCCGCTACTTGCTGCGACAAGTGCCAACGTTAAAATTAAATCGTCTTCAAACCATTGATCACGTGCGCCTTCTTCTAAAACATATTGCAAACTACCCAAACAAAGAATGATTAACGCAATACCCACAAAATCGATTTTTTTCAACAATCCCCAATCGGGTTTATCGATGTCGAGGAAACTAAACACCATAAAACAAACAATAAAACCTGGAATAATGTTGATTAAAAACAGCAATTGCCAACTGTACGAATCGGTCAAATAACCCCCTAAAACAGGGCCAATCGTTGGAGCCATCGTAACAATTAGCCCTAAAACAATACTCATCGTCGGTTGCAAACGAGGGGGGAACAAAATGAAAATAATCGTAAAGGTCATCGGAATCATCGCGCCACCGAAAAAACCTTGAATGCACCGAAATACAATCATTGACGGTAAATTCCATGCAAACGCACACGCTAAACTCGACAACGTAAATCCGCCCGCTGACAAAACGTATAAATAGCGCGTTGAAAATACTCGTCCGAGCCAACCCGATAACGGAATAATGATAACTTCGGCGATTAAATATGACGTTTGTACCCACGCAATTTCGTCTTGCGTCGCGGATAAACCCGCTTGAATTTCTTGCAACGAACTGGCGACGATTTGAATGTCTAACACCGCCATAAACACGCCAATCGCCATGCTGAAAAAGCCAATCCATTCGCCCGTGGTTAAAATTCGTTCGCCTCTTTCATTAACGGCGATCATAACGGTTTAACTTGCACTTTGACGTTTACAGAAAATCCTGATTTCAATAACGCCGTATTTTCATTAGTATCAAAAACGATTTTCACAGGTACGCGCCGAACAATTTTAGTGAAATTTCCAGTCGCATTTTCGGCTGGCAAAATACTAAATTCCGAACCACTCGCTGGCGCGAAACTATCGATTTTGCCCGTAAAAATTAAATTCGGATACGCATCGACGTGAATTTTTACAGGCTGCCCGACTTTCATATTTTCGATTTGAGTTTCTTTGAAATTCGCTTCCGCCCAAATTTTTTGCGTTTCGAGCAAATAGGCTAAATTTGTTCCTGCTTGCACAAATGCGCCAAGTTGCACGCCACGATGTCCAATCACACCATCAAACGGCGCACGAATTTTGGTGTTTTCTAAATCTATTTTTGCCAATGAAACTTGTGCTTGGGCTTGTTTTACACGCGCTTCAGCTTCGGTTTGTTCGCTATCAAAACTGGTAAGTTGTTTTTGTTGTGCCGAAACCGCCGCTTGTGAACCGCGCAATTCGGCAGCGGCTTGTTTTGATTCGGCTTGAATTTTATCGAGCGTTTGACGTGGTGCAGAACCACGTTCGATTAAGGCATTGAAACGTTGCAAATCTTGATTGATTTGTTGACGTTTCGCTTCCACTACCGAAACCTGTGCATCTGCGCTGGCGATATTGGCGTGTTGCGTATTTTTAGTGGCGCGAATCTTTTGAATGTGCGCTTGTGCTTCAATGACTTGTGCCTGAGTAAACTCAAGTTTTGCCTGATAATCACGATCATCAATTACCGCGATTACGTCGCCTTGCTTTACGGCTTGATTATCACTAATCCGCAATTCGGTAATGTAGCCCGACACTTTAGGTGTAATCAAAACACTGTTGGTTTTTAAATAGGCGTTGTCAGTGCTTTCGTAATGTTGGCGTTCCTCGAACCACGAAAAACCTGCCCAACTCGCGCCAGCCAGTACACAAATTAAAATAGAAAAAATAAGAAAACGTTTCATTGAATAATCTCGATAAACTGAACGGTTCAGTTCATTCTAAAGCATCCGGTTTATTTCGCAAGCGTTGTTTAAGAAATGTAAATTTAACTGACTATGTGAAATTCCCCACCAGAATCGATAGATGTGAGTGAGGATGGATAGAATTTTTTTAGCAAAGCCGCTTCTTTTAAGAGATGTAATGTAGTAATCGTGAAAATGCCAGATTATACCGTTATCGGAGTCTCACTATGTCCAATACCAATGATTTCAATAGCTAAACCTGTCGCTGAAGCTACAGGCATAACAGGATTCGTTGTACTGACTATTGGAGCGGCACCAGCTACCAATTTCGTTGTATCAATACCAAAAAGAGTACCCGTTTCAGTAAATGTTTTCGTTACTGTTCCAGCAAGAAATTCCGTTTGACCTGCTGATGTTGTAAGGTCTGCATCTTGATTAAGATTACCAAAAACAAATTTCAAATTATCAGCATGACTGCTGTTAATTGTAATTGTTGTACCTGAATTTAAAGTGTATTGAACACCATTTGCCGAAAACACTATTTTCGTAAGTGTCATACCATTTGGTAAGTTGATTGTGTTTAACCCCGTTGCATCACTGATTTCAATATTTTTTGTTAATTTAGGGCTGATAATATAAACGTCATCACCGACACCACCGTTATAGTAGTTATAAGATTGGCTGTTGTTAATGGTTATGATGTCGTTAACTACAGTACCCGTAAATTTGACGACACTAACGTGACCTGGAGGAATGCTTGGGACAACCACTGGCGACGTTGGTATAACGGTCTGACTAGTTTCAGTCTCAGTATTTCCTTTACCATCAACAAAATTGACTTTAACTGCAATAGACTGTCCTACATCGTTAGCACTGATAGCATGACTGCTATTTGTTTCACCTTGAATAGGATTATTGTTACTTAGCCATTGGTAACTGAATGTTCCTAAACCATCCAAGTCGGCAATTGTATTCGTTGAAGCTGTTAACGTTTGTCCTTGTGTAGTTGTTCCAGTGATTATTACTGAACCTGTTGGCGGATTATCTACAATAATGATTGGAACTTGAATTTTTGCCGAATACACATTTGTCGTTGCATTATCATCTAATCCGCTCAAACGACTAAATGCCAACGTCGAACTATCGCCACTAAATGCAATACTGGTTACATCGCCCGTTCCCGTTGAACTATCAGAAATTATTTTTAATTTACCTGTTGAAAGGTTTTCTAAAAAAACATCCGCAACATCATTGGTGTCATTAGCAACTAAATTGGTTGCGTCACTGATAAACGCAACAAAATTTCCATCTGGGCTAATTATTGGATTCCAACTTGTACCATTTGCCGTGCTTCCATCAAGTGCAAAATTGATTTGTGTTAATTTTTGCGTTGTTAAATCTTTAACGTAAATATCAGCATTGCCATCATTTACAGAATTGGCAACTAAATCACTTGCAAAACTACGAAATGCAATTTTTGTCCCGTCTGAACTCAAATTTGGCGAATCACTTAAACCATTTGCCGCGCCACCTTTGAAACTGGTGCTTATTAGTTGAATTGCACCCGAACTGGTATTTTTTACAAACACATCACGATTGATATTGTTATCGCCTGTAACTAAATTATCGGCATCACTCGCAAACGCAATCACTGAACCATTCGCACTTAAATTCGGTTCATAACTGGCGTGATTGCCTTCTACACCTAAATTATTCGTGCTAATCAGTTTCAACGTATTAGTTTGCAAATCCTGCAAATAAATATCATAAGCCCCGTTAAAATCGTTGCTTACGAAGTTTGAAGCGACACTCTGAAACACAACATAATGCCCATCAGTGCTGATTTTTGCGTTTAAACTTTCGCCATTGCCGACTTTCCCAGCAACCAAACTCAATGCGTCAGTTTGCGTATCTTTTAAAAAAATATCACTCGCGCTGTTTTTGTCATCGGTTGTTAAATTCGCAGCAGCCGTTTGAAATACAACGTAACGTCCATCGCCGCTAATGCTTGGATTTGAGGCATTGGAATCCGCAAACTCACCATAACTATTTGTGCTGATTGGCGTTAAATCTCCCGTTTGGGTATTTTTTAAATAAATCGCACTTAACCCCAACGCATAAGTTGATAAATTGAGCGCGTCACTAGCAAAAGCAACAAATTGCCCTGTTGTGTCTAACGCAGGTTGCTGACTTTCACCATTGCCTACGGTATTTGTTTTTGTTGAGCTTATTGTTTGCGTCATAACAAAACCCCCTAATTAAAAACTTACACTGCAAAGTTTTGGATGCGCCCACGTCCAATCTCCTCCACCGTAAGCCCCACCAGTTACAAATGGATTGTTCCCATAATTACTACTGCTCATTATGAAACCAATCATGCCTAAATCTGTGTAACCTGCTGGACAAGTGTTATTAGCACCTAAAACGTAACTTACGCCGCTTTTCAAATAACCAATGCTTCTAGTGTGTGAATCAACATCAGAACGCAATGAACTAACCGAACTATTTAATGAATTAACAGAATTAGTTAATGAATTTGTAGAATTTGTCAATGCAGCATCGGCATTTTGATAATCAGTTTTAATTTTAGCAATTTGAGAAGCCACAGCCGAATTTGCGGCGGCTTTGGCATTTACAATGACTTGGTCAACGGTGGAACGCGATAGTAAGCCAATTTTACCCAACGGAATTTGATAAGCCCCCGCGCTGGTATTAAAAACAAGTGTTTGAGCGTCAGCGGATAGATCGCCTTGCCCATTACTTAACATTTGGCGGTCGCAAGTGATGGTAACGTTACTAGCTGAATTAAAATCGAATGATGTAGTTTCATCAACGGTAATTACTTTGCCGCTGATTGAAGTGCCTCGCGCAGGTAATGTTGTTTTACATGTTGAACGTCCAGAACCTGTTTGTGATAACCCTTTAAACTTCATTGTTGAACCTGAAGATGAAGTTGATAAAGTGAGCGTTACGCCTTGCATCGTTGGGTCAGGCGAATAAATAAAATCTATGCCTTTTTTAGCAAGAGCTTGGCATTGATTCCACGCATCAAGCGCACCTTGATAAATGTTTTGAGAAGAACTAGAGATGTTCTGAACGTATTTGTCTTTGCCAAAAACGCCCTGACAAACGGATGACTGTTTTTCTGTAATTTGAGAAGAACTAGCCGAACTATTCACACCGAGACTGGCTCCAAAATCTAATTCATCATAAGCAGCCGAAACACCTAAACCCTCCGCTGAACTTGAGCCAACTTTACTGTAATCATAAGCACAGAAATTGGCTTTTTTTAAAGAATCGATATTCGTTGATGATTCATTTTGAGAAAGGTTGTAGACACCAACCTTTAATAAAGCATTACAAGATTCAAAGCCGTCAGCAACACTAACTGTTGGGAAAATAATACTTGCAATGGTTAAAGCTAAAATCGGATTTGAGTGAAATTTCATTGTTTAAGTGCCTGTAAAAATTAAAAAAAAGGTTGTATTTTACACAAAAAATATTTTGCTGTAATTCGACTTTTTTAACTTTCTCAAAAATAATAAAACTAATAAGTCTAAGAAAAATAATGCTTGTTCACTACTTGATAAACTAAACGGTTTAGTTTATTCTGAAGCACCCGTTTAATTTCGCAAGTGTTGATTAAAAAATGACTGAATCTATTGAAACACCCGACACAAAACGTCAAGCCATTATGCAAGCCGCGACACGCCTGTTTTTAACAAATAATTATCGTAGCGTCAGCATGGATAAAATCGCACAAGCCGCGCCCGTTTCTAAAGCGACACTTTATAACTATTTTGACAGTAAAACGGCGTTGCTCATGGCGATTGTTGCACAATTATGTACATCTCTTTTACAAACTATCACGCAAACATTATCGACCGCCGATGGGGTGGAACAAACGTTACAGAAAATTGCGAGAGCGTTTGTTGAATTACTCTATTCGTCAGATGGTTTAGCGATTTATCGTTTAGTTATTGCAGAAAGCCACGAATTTCCAGAATTAGGACAAATGGTTTATGACAATGGCGCAAAATTAGCGTTAAGCCAATTAGAAATATATTTGCAACAGTTACACGACAGTGGACGATTTGATATTCCAGATGCCTATTTTGCTGCCGATGCGTTTTTCAGTTTACTTAAAAGTGACTTACATTGCCGTTGTTTATTGAGTGTGCAACCGCCTCCAAATGAATTTGAAAAAACGCAATTAATTGAATCAGCCACAGCATTTTATTTGAGAGGAATTGGTTATGCGACGAACTAATTTTTTGTTATTGGGTTTATGTTTAGCAACAACCGTACACGCTGAAACTTTAGAAGAGGCTTGGACGGCAGCATTAAATACCAATCATCAAATCAAAACCGCGCAAGCGAATACCGACGTTTCGCAAGAACAATTGCAAGCCGCAGAAGGTCAGAATTTACCTGATTTGAATGTGGGAACGGGTTACACGCAATACAACGAAACGCCATCAGCGAAAACAAGTATCGAAGGTAAATCGGCACAGTTTGCGATGCAACAAATGGGAAGTGTGAAAGCGCAAGCAATGGCGACGTTACCCATTTATACCAGCGGACGAATTACACACAATATCAATGCCGCGCAAGCTACGTTAGATGCCACGCAAGCGAATGAACACGTTGCGGCGTTGAATTTAAAAATGCAAGTTGCTGACAGCTACATTGCTGTTTTACGACTAGAAGATGCCGTGCAAGTCGCACAAAGTCACATTCAAAGTTTGGAAAGTCACGCAAAAGACGTGAAAAATTTATTTGATCAAGGGATTGTGGCAAAAAATGACGTGCTTGCCGCTGACGTTGAATTATTGAATGCCAAACAATCATTGATGCAAGCTGTAAATATTTATGACAATGCAAAAGCACGCTATAACCAATTGCTGACACGCCAATTGAATGCAAAAGTTGAACTGGCTAAAAAATTTCCCGAATCGCCCAAAACAACGTTAGAAAATTTAAATCAAAGTGCCTTAAATCAACGTCCCGAATTGTCTGTGTTAAATGAACAGATTGAAGCTCTGCATGAACAAACTAAAGCCATGAAAGCGGGTTTAATGCCGCAAGTCGCGTTGAATGGCGGTTATCAATATCAGCAAAATCGTTATCAGGCTTACGAAGGTTTATGGCAAGCCAATGTGGGCGTGGATTGGAAATTATTTGATGGCAGTACAAATCACAAAGGTGAAGCCTTAGAAAAACAAGCCCTCGCTTTGAAAGAACAGCGTGAGGAATTGTCGGGACAAATTTTATTGCAAGTTCGACAAGCATGGTTCGATAGTCAAGAAACGCAACAACGTTTACAGGTTGCGAAACAAACGATTGTACAAGCAGATGAAAATTTAAAAGTAACCACTGACCGCTATCAACAAGGTTTAGCAACACATACTGAAGTCATTCAGGCAGAGGATTTACGCACTCGAACGCATAATAATTTGAATAATGCGAATTACGATTTTGCATTAGCGGAGTTACATTTGAAACGCGCGAGTGGGAATTTTTAAACAAAAAGCCACAAATTACATTCACGTAAATTGAAGCTTTTTGTTTTGAAGCGTTTACCGGCGTTGCTTAATTTCTTGACTCAATTGGTAAGCCGCCATCGCATATAACGGACTGTGATTGTAGCGCGTGATAACGTAAAAATTATGCAAACCTAACCACAATTCATCACCGTCCAACTGTTCCAATACAACCAATTTCACGTTCGTATTTGCAGACATATTTTCAGTTGTGTTGACATTGACCCGACTCAATTGCGCTACTGTCGCATTCGGTTTCAAGTCTTTGTTCAAAACGGATTTGTATTGATTACCCACAGCATTCGCTCGAACTGCCACGCCTTCTCCACGTTGCCAACCATTTTTTTCAAAATAATTCGCCACACTGGCAATAGCATCACGTGGATTTTTCCAAATATCGCGGTGTCCATCGTGTTCAAAATCTTTCGCCAAAGCGCGAAAACTGCTCGGCATAAATTGTGGATAACCCATTGCTCCTGCGTAAGAACCTAACGGTTCGCGCGGATTCATATTTTCATCGCGGCACAACAATAAAAAGTTTTCCAATTCGCCCGTAAAAAATTGACTGCGAGGCGGATAAGCAAACGCGAGTGTTGCCAACGCATCAAGAACACGATGATTACCCATATTTTTACCGTAACCCGTTTCCACACCGATGATTGCTACAATGATTTCAGGAGCAACGCCAGTTTGCTCAGAAACACTCGCTAATGCAGCGGCATTTTCGTGCCAAAATTTCACGCCGCCTTCAATGCGTGCTTCAGTAAGAAAAATTTTGCGATATTTATGCCACGGCAAACCTTCAGACGGTGACGCAATGCGTTTTAAAATATCGTCTTTGATGACGGCAGATTGCAATAATTGCGTTAAGTCATGTTCATTAAAATGGTGTTTCGAAACCATTTGATGCACGAAATTCTTAACATTGGTATTGATAGAAAGCGGTGTAGACGGCGTAATAGCCGGTATATTTGTTTCTGGCAATGTCGGTTTTATAATTGGACGTGACGGTTCGATTGGAATTTGTGGCACGTTTTCTTTGGTTTCTGGCAACGTGGTAATTCCACGTTCTGGTGTGGTGGCACAAGACGTTAAATGTAATGCGGCAATTATTAACGCATAATGAAAATAGTGATTAGATTTGTTGTTCATGGTTTTCCGAAAGTAAAAATAAGGCAAATAACGCAATAACATCACGGCATATCACGCACTATTTGAATTTTATTATGATGAATGATAGTAAGATTTTGAAATTTAACAACTTATTTTTTGGCATACAGTATGCGTTGAAGACAGAAATTATTTTAATTCCATTTCATTTCGAGGTTTTAATCATGGCTTCAAAACATAACAATACCGCATTATTACTCGGCGCAGGTCTCGCCGTGACTTCAATGATTATTTTTCCTGCCGTTGCGATGCGAATGGGATTAGGCGCGAGTTTGACTGGTGCGTTACGCATTGCCTTAATGAAAGCCTCAAATAAAGCGGTTCACTCATCATGATTCAGCATCAATGCGATTGTGACAACCTTCTAGTTTTGCTACTATGCAAACGGGTTAAATGTTTACGGATGTAGAGATGAGTGAAGAAAAAAAAAGCTGCGATTTGTGCGGGTTAACCGTTGAAGTTTCGGGATTCACCCTGAAACTGGTAACAGGAGAACAAAAGAATTTTTGTTGCGAAGGGTGCAAAGGAATTTACCAAATGTTGCATGATGATGAAGTTGTCGCTGAATAATTCGAGATTTTATTATGACAAGCAAAGCCGTAAAAAAAGTACACAATACCGTTCAACATAACGGTGATTCGATGTCGAAAGAAATTTTTAAAGGCTCTATCGCCTCAGCCGTTGTTTATAGTGGGAGTAAAGTTATGAGTGTCGCCGTAAAAAATCCAGTCGTTGTATTTGGATTAGGATTGGTGAGTGGTTTTTTAATTCACAAATATCGCAAAAATATCATCGCCAGCACGACGAAAGTGGTCGATGCAGGCAAAGACTTCGTGTTGCAACAAAAAGAAAACTTAGAAGATTTAGTTGCTGAAACCAAAGAAAACTGAGTTTTTTTCACGTTCAACTTATTAACGGGTTTTTCTAGCGTCGAGCGGGAAAAGCCCGTTTTGTTTTTCTACTGATTTCGTTGAGCTTATGTCCATTCAAAAACAATGTGTGTTACGGCATCGCGCCGAAGGTCATGTCCGTTTCCAATTACCAGCGGCATTGTGTCATCAGGATGTTTCCGAAAATGTAGCCGCAAAAATCAAAGCGATTGACGGCGTTTATCGAGTGAATTTCTATGCGCGGCAAGGCAAAGTTTCGATTCGTTTTCAAGAAACCGTGTGTGATTTCACACAGTTAGTTAGACAACTATTTGAGTTGTTTGCTGAATTAGAAAAATCGGGAGCATTGATTATTCAAACTGAAAAAAAACCAAGTTTAGTCAGTAAATTAAGCACGAAAGTCAGTGAAAAGGCTGATAAATTTGCTGTGACTCGCTGGTTCAAAACAAAAACGATTGAAGCTAAAGAAACATTGCAAGCCGCTAAAATAATCACGAAATTGACCTTAAAAAAACCCAATGCGCTAATCAAAGATCCCGAAAAGGCAATTATCGATTTTTTGAACGACATTTTGGTGTTATTTCTGATTCGTTTACATTGGGATCACATCACAAAATTGTGGTTACTCAATCCGTTTAAATTCCGGTACGAATGGCTTGCCACTTTTTATATGTTCTTTTTATTGATTCGTTCGCGTAAAGCGAAATAAAGGTAATTCCAGTGACCCTAAAAAATTTTCAAGTCGTTCATCAACTTGCACGTCGCCTTCGAATTGTGTCGCCGATTATTAAAAACGATCAAGAACGCGCCTATATTTTTGAAATTATTTTAAAAAAACGCCCTGAAATTAAGCGCGTGAAAACTGTTTGTTCGATAGGTTCGGTTGTTATCGAGTTCGACCCAGCAGGTTTGCCAAAAAAGAATTTGCTCATTTTACTCGATGCGGTTTTAGGCAATATCGCACACAAAAATCCGACGATAGAACACCACGAAAAGAAACATTTTGATGGCAAACTTCAAGACATTGATTTAGCCGTTGAAGGTATGAGTTGTGCGTCGTGTGCATTGCTCATTGAAATGGTTTTGAAACGCGACGAACGTGTAAAAACCGCAAGTGTAAATTTCGGCACGTCAACACTTACCGTGCAAGGGCAATTAACCAAAGACGATGTCGGACAGTTAGTCGATAAATTGGGTTACAAAACTTACCTGATGGATACACTTTCGCAACGTAAAAAGTTAATCGAAAAAGAACAAAATCGTGTCGCCACCGCGAAACATCGCTTTATGTGGGCGGGTATTTTAAGTGCGCCTGTAATTATTGCAGGCATGGCGATGACCACATCACGCAAGTTGCATTGGATGCAATTTGCATTGACGACACCAGTCGTATTTTGGGCGGGCTTCCCTTTTTTTTCGAAAGCGTGGCAGTTAGCTAAACAACGCGCTGCAAATATGGATTCACTTATCGCGTTAGGTGTTGGTTCTGCTTATGGTTACAGTTTGCCAGCGTTGTTACGACGTAGCGGACATTTATATTTTGAAGCAGCAGCGGCAATTATTACGTTTGTTTTATTGGGACGTTATTTAGAAGAACGTGCCAAAGGCAAAGCAGGTGAAGCAATTCGGCAATTGGTTGATTTACAACCGCAAACTGCCACGCGCATTAACGGCGACATCGAAGAAATCGTTGATGTCGATAATTTAGTTGTCGATGATATTGTTTTGGTTCGACCTGGGGAAAAAATTCCGACGGACGGCATTGTCATTCACGGTGTTTCAACTGTCGATGAATCAATGGTGACGGGTGAAAGTTTGCCCGTTGTGAAAAATAGCGGTAATAAAGTTATCGGGGGATGTGTAAATGGCAGTGGCGCGTTACGCATTCAAGTCACGGCAATCGGTATGGATACTGTGTTGGCGGGTATTGTTCACATGGTTGATCAAGCACAATCCACAAAATTACCGATTCAAAAACACGTTGATCGAATTTCAGCCGTTTTCGTCCCATCAGTCATGGCGTTATCAGCTTTAACATTAGTCGGTTGGCTAGCGGCTGGCGCATCGTT
>JAQTOX010000023.1:0-19991 GCA_028713055.1 Methylococcales bacterium
TATCGATGCCGCAGAACAAGGTGATTTTGCCGAAATTCATAAACTGCTCGACGTATTCCGTTCACCTTATGATGAAAAACCTCATTTGAAAAAATATGCTGAAAAACGTCCCGATTGGGCAAAAGAGCGTGCGGGATGTTCGATGTTGTCGTGCAGTTCATGAATAGAATTTAATCTTTAAAAAAACCAATTTGCATACCGCTTCCGACGAAGTTTTGTGCCTATTTTTAATGCACAAATGATGAGAATGTCTAACAATTGCGTTAATTCCAAAAACGTTGAGAGCGATAATCACCTTTGGTTACAGTTTTGGCGCGATCAGCGCGTCGATTTTCACCAAACGGTCGTAAATTCTTTGCTTATAAAATTTTGGTCGAGTTTGAATTTAGACTATGGCAGTCGTGTATTTGTGCCACTTTGCGGTAAAAGTTTGGACATGATTTGGCTATCTCAACAAGGACATGAAGTGATTGGCGTTGAGTTAAGTCCTGTCGCGGTGTAAGCGTTTTTTAAAGAGAATGGTTTTAAGCCAGTCTAGTTATTGTGAAAAATACCAAACCACTGTGTTATAGTCGCGCTTAATGCGAATGGTTATTGATAAGTAGCCATTTCAGTTTAATTTTCTACATGGAGGCGCGTTTTATGACTATCAGTTTAAAAGATCTCGCTGTTGGCGATACTGGAAAAATCACAGGTTTTGATATTGCAGGTAAAGCCTATCGTAAACGCCTATTAGCGATGGGGTTAACACGTGGTACCGAATTTAAAATTACCCGTTTCGCGCCACTCGGCGATCCAATTGAAATCAAATTGCGTGGTTTTTCACTTACATTGCGAAAAGAAGAGGCTTCAGCAATTTTGGCGGAAATCGTGTCATGAAAACCAATTTTATTGTGGGTATTGTTGGTAATCCGAATTGTGGCAAAACCACGTTGTTTAATGTTTTAACCGGTTCAAAACAATATGTAGGTAATTGGGCGGGTGTAACTGTTGAAAAAAAAACAGGTGAATATAACTTCGAAGGAAAGTACATTCAATGTGTCGATTTACCTGGAACGTATTCACTTGAATCGTCCGATGACAACGTTTCCCTTGATGAAAAAATTGCACGTGATTATGTTGCCTCTCGTGAAGCTGATTTAATTATTAACATCATCGATGCGTCTAACATCGAACGCAATTTGTATTTGACCGCACAACTCATCGAGATGCGCGTACCAATGTTGGTCGTGTTAAATATGATGGATGCTGTCAAACGACGCGGCATTAAAATCGATCTCGAATTACTCGCTCAACAATTTGGTTGTCCTGTAATTGCGATTTCTGCGGCAACAAAACAAGGCATTCCTGCGCTAAAAGCTGCTATCAATCATGCTGCAACTCATCAACCCATTCCACACACCGAAATTCATTACATTGCCGAACTTGAAAAAGCAATTGCCGAGTTGATGCCAAAATTAACTGAAATCGCAAAAAATTATCCGTGTGATTGTCGGTGGTTAGCGATGCGTTTGTTGGAAAATGACACGTTGGCACAAGCGATTGCGGGGGCGATTTTTTTACCTTTAGTAACGCAATTGCAGACACAAGTCGAAACTGAAACGGACGACGAAATTGATATTTTAGCGGCTGATGCACGCTATGAATTTGTGAATCAATTGACCAAAAAAACTGTTTGTAAACTAAATGAAGTCAGTCGTCACACTAGCGAAAAAATTGATCGTATTGTATTAAACCGATTTTTGGGGATTCCGATTTTCTTGCTTGTCATGTACACGATGTTTTTATTCACTATCAACATCGGCAGCACGTTTGTTGATTTTTTTGAACAAGTCGTGGGTGCATTTTTAATTGATGGTTTAAGTGTCATTTTGACATTTTATAATTGCCCTGATTGGCTAAACGTCTTACTTACACAAGGCGTTGGCGGCGGCGTGCAAGTCGTCGCTACGTTCATTCCGATTGTTGGTTTTTTGTTTTTATTTTTATCGATGTTGGAAGATTCGGGCTACATGGCACGCGCAGCATTTGTGATGGACAGATTCATGCGTTTTTTGGGCTTACCTGGCAAAGCGTTTGTGCCAATGATTGTCGGTTTTGGCTGCAACGTACCCGCGATTATGGCAACACGAACCCTTGAAAATCCCCGCGATCGCATTTTAACTAATTTGATGAATCCGTTTATGTCGTGCGGCGCACGATTGCCTGTGTACGCGCTTTTTGCAGCGGCATTTTTTCCAATAAATGGGCAGAACATCGTATTTAGTTTGTATTTATTAGGGATTGGCGTGGCAGTTTTGACGGGTTTAATTATGCGAAATACGCTATTCAAAGGTGAAACCTCATCATTTATTATGGAGTTGCCGACTTACCATTTGCCGACGTTGCAAGGTGTGTTGATTCGGACAGGCGACCGTTTGAAATCGTTTATTTTGAACGCGGGTAAAATTATTGTGCCGATGGTTTTAGTGTTGAATTTTTTAAATGCACTGGGAACGGATGGCAGTTTTGGGCGCGAAAATACTAATCAGTCTGTATTGAGTGAAATTGGACGCAAATTGACATTTGCTTTTGAGCCGATGGGTATTCATGAAAATAATTGGGTTGCGACGGTAGGCATTTTTACAGGCGTACTTGCAAAAGAGGCGGTTGTTGGTACGTTGGACGCGCTTTATGGGCAACTTGAAACGCCAAATACCAGCACTAAAAAAACTGAATTTGATTTGCAAACTGCATTGAGCGAAGCGGCTTCGACTGTGCCGAAAAATTTATCTGAGGTAGCGAACCGATTACTTGATCCACTTGGTTTGAACGTAGGTGAATTAGATAATGCTGAAGCGGCAGCAAGCGCACAAAATGTCAAAATGGCAACCTTTACCGCGATGCAACACAGTTTTGATGGGCAAGCTGGCGCGTTTGCATATTTGTTATTTATTTTGCTTTACACGCCATGTATTGCGGCGACAGCGGCAATTTATCGTGAAACATCGGCAGGTTGGGCAGCTTTTACCGTAGCGTGGACAACTGGAATTGCCTATTTAACGGCGACGCTTTTTTATCAAACTGCAACGTTTTCACAACATCCAGAAAGTTCGTTGCTGTGGATTTTAGGTTTAAACAGTTTGTTGATTGCGGTGATTTTTAAACTTTGGTTACAAGGTCGGCGCGAGGCGAAAACATCATGATTTTGTCTGAATTACGCAATTATTTAAAAGAACGGAAGAGCGTAGTATTACGCGACTTAATGTTGCATTTCGACACTGATGCCGAGGCGTTACGTGGAATGTTGCAGATTTTAGTAACGAAGGGTTATGTCAAAAAATTAGCAACAAGCGAGGCGTGTGGCACGAGTTGTTGCAAATGCGATAGCATATTGACAGAGATTTATGAATGGACAGGTTGATATTCTTTCTTTCAATTCAATCAGTTAATGACTCTATTTTCCAATACAAAAACTCGAAAAAATTTTCCCCAATAAATCATCAGAGGTGAATTCGCCCGTAATTTCTGCTAAATGTTGTTGCGCTTGCCGTAAATCTTCAGCGACTAGTTCGCCTGCCAAAGCGTTTTGTAATTGCGAAAGTGCTTGTTCGACAAATTCGTGACTTGCTTTTAAGGCTGCCAAATGGCGACGACGGGCAATAAAAACATTTTCGGTATTCGCGTTAAAACCAACACTTTTTTTCAAATGTGCAGTTAATGCTTCTAAACCCAAATTCGTTTTAATCGAAACATAACAAACCGTCCCATTTTCAGTGGTTTCAATTGCAGGTAAACGCGGTAACAAATCAATTTTGTTGTAAACACGAATAATCTCAACATCGTTTGGCAACGTGGCAAGCAAGGCTTCCGTTTCACTTTCTGATTCACGCACATCAATCAATAATAAAATCAAATCAGCTTTCGCCATTTCAACATGAGCGCGACGAATGCCTTCTTGCTCAACAACATTATCGGATTCACGCAAACCAGCAGTATCAATGATGTGTAACGGCATTCCGTCTAATTGAATTCGTTCCCGTAAAACGTCACGGGTTGTGCCAGCAATTTCAGTGACAATTGCTGCATCGTGTCCTGCTAACGCATTGAGCAAACTTGATTTCCCCGCATTTGGTTTGCCGGCTAAAACCAACGTCATCCCGTCACGTAATAACCGTCCTTGTTGTGCAGTGGCTTGAATTTTTTCGATTCGCGTCAACAACGTTTGCAAACGTTTTTCGATAAGACCATCGCTTAAAAAATCAATTTCTTCGTCGGCAAAATCAATCGCTGCTTCAACATACACACGTAAATAGGTGAGTTCTTCAACCAATTCATGAATCTGAATTGAAAAAACACCTTGCATCGATTTTTGTGCGGAACGCGCGGATTGTTCGGTTGTACTGTTAATTAAATCTGCAACGGCTTCAGCTTGCGCTAAATCGAGTTTGTTATTTAAAAAAGCACGTTCGGTAAATTCACCGGCGCGCGCGTGTGTTGCACCTAGCTCTAAAACACGCCGTAAAAGCATATCTAACACAACTGAACCGCCATGACCTTGCAGCTCTAAAACGTCTTCGCCAGTGTAGGAATTTGGGGTTGGAAAATAAAGCGCGATGCCCGAATCAATCGTTTCGCCATCTTTATCCAGAAAAGAAGAATAAACAGCCGTGCGGGGTGTAAGCGATTTTGAAAGTAATTTTGAAGCGATTTCTAAAACGTGTGTTCCAGAAATTCGAATAATGCCAACACCGCCATTGCCTGACGGTGTTGCGACTGCTGCGATGGTGTCTGAAAAATTCCCCCCTTTTTGAAGGGGGGCAGGGGGGATGTGCATTATTTCGCGTTTTCGATTTGTTTGGTGATGTAGGTTTGTTGCAGAATCGACAATGTATTATTGATGACCCAGTAAAGCACTAAACCCGCAGGGAAGAATAAGAAAAAAACTGTGAATACAATCGGGAACATTTTCATGACCTTTGCTTGCACAGGGTCAATCGGCGCAGGATTCAAACTTTGTTGAATCTTCATACTGATGCCCATGATTACAGGCAACACAAAGAACGGGTCTTGAATCGACAAATCTTGAATCCACAACATGAATGGAGCTTGACGGAATTCGACGGTTTCGCTCAATACCCAATACAATGCCATAAACACAGGAATTTGAATCAAAATCGGTAAACATCCACCCAATGGATTTACTTTTTCTTTACGATACATTGCCATCATTTCAGTGTTGAAACGTGGACGATCATCTTTGAAACGATCTTGCAATTCTTTCAAACGAGGTTGAATTTTTCGCATTTTCGCCATCGATTTGAAACTGGCATTCGACAATGGGAAAAACAGTAACTTAATCACAAACGTTACGCCAATAATCGCAACGCCCCAATTTCCAACAATGTTGTGAATTTGATTGAGCAACCAGTAAATCGGCTTACCGATGAAAGTCAACACGCTGTAATCAACGGTTAATTCTAAGCCAGTCGCCACTTTTTCCATTAACGGCTGAATTTTAGGTCCTGCATAAAGTTGCGCTGAAAAATTAGCTTCCGTATTCGCTGCAACCGTTACGGCAGGTGAATAAGTACCAATCACATATTGACCCAATTTTAACTCTTTACTGTAAAAATGATTTTCTTGATCCGCTGGTGGAACCCATGCTGACGCAAAATAATGTTGAATCATTGCTGTCCAACCACCAACGCTCGCCTCGTCAAGGTTTTCGTCGTGCATATCGTCGAAATCAATTTTTTGATATTTTTTGGCTTCGGTATAAATCACACCGCCGTCGTACGCACGCATTCCACTCGTCAACATTCCACCTTTATTTGCAGTGTCAGGCGTTTTGAGTAATTGGCTATACTGGCGACCAGTCCACGAAGTGGCAGAACGATTTTTAACATTTTGTGCGAGATTAATTTCGTAGCTACCACGTTTAAATGTAAATGTTTTGGTAACTTGCAAACCGCTGGCATCCGTCCACGTTAATGGCACGGTTAGACTTTCTTGACCCGCCGCTAAAGCGTATTTTTCTTGAGTGGCGACAAAAATACTGTGGTGATTCGCGGCTTCAATCGAGCCTGCACTGGTAATCAAACCACTTTGTGCGACAAATAATTTATCTACTTCACCGTTAAAAATTCGTACAGGTGCTTGATTGATTTCGGGAATGGCAAAACCAAATATTTCACGTAATTTATTAACCGCTGTGTTTTCGTGTTCGACAGGATAGGCGAGTAAATCTAAATTTTGAATTGTGCCGCCTTGGGTGTTGATTTCTAGTGCTAAAACGTCAGTTGTAATTTTAATGACTTTCGTAGCATTTACTGTAACAGGAATTGAAACGGGAGCTTGAGCAGGAGTTACACCGGCAGGTAAATCATCGCGTGTGTTGACGTTTTCAACCACAGCTTGAATTGTGGGTTTGGGGTCATAATCAGCTTGCCACGCCTGTTGTAACATAAAAACGAGCATTGCAAACGTAACGATGAGTATAAATCTTATATTGTCCATTTTTTATTTACCGATTTTTTCTGGGACAGGATCGATGCCACCTTCGTGGAAGGGATGGCATTTCGATAATCTTTTGAGAGTGAGATAAGACCCGACAACGCTACCATGACGTTCGACGGCTTCTAAGGCATAACTTGAGCAACTTGGGTAAAAACGACACACGTTCCCAAACGCGGGGCTAATAAAATATTTATAAAATTTTATAAGGACGGTGAGTATGAATTGCATCGAGAGACCAGTCTAAGCCAATGCTTTTTCAATGACTTTTGTAGTAATGAGGGCGCAACATCAAGAGCTTCTTTGCGGGCTAAAACGACAATATCGATGTTAATCATCGTGTGACGATGTCGACGAAAATTGTCTCGAATCACGCGCTTAACGCGATTGCGATGTACGGCTTTTCTTATATTTTTTTTAGCAACCACTAATCCGAGTCGTGGGTATTCAAAATCATTTTTGACCGCCAGCAATGTGAAATAAGTATCGCTGGATTTCGTCGGATTAGTAAAAACTTTCTTGTAATCAGCAGGCGTTTTGAGCCGAGACTGTTGCGGAAAACTGAAGTCTGTTGTCATCACGCGAGTAGAAAAATTAACCGCTAGTAGTCAATTTCGCGCGACCTTTTGCACGACGTGCATTAACAACTTTACGACCATTACGGGTTGCCATTCTAGCGCGAAAACCGTGGGTTCTAGCGCGTTTTAATTTACTTGGTTGGTAGGTTCTTTTCATGAGTGTTATCGCCTAAATGAGATTAACAAAAACGGATAAAATAGTCTGCGGATGATAGAATAAACACTTAGCCGTGTCAATTACACTGTCTTGAGTTGTTGAATCTAACTCGCTGTGTTGTCTTATTTTTTCGTCTTTTTAGCAATCCCCGTTTGATTATAAAACTCACCAAAATTTTATAACATTCAAACGACTTCAAATTTTTTACATTTTTTATTGTCCATATTTTTTATTTTAGGAAAACACCATGAAATTCATTATCAACCGTGAAGCATTACTCGGTTCTTTACAACAAATCGTCAGTGTTATCGAAAAACGCCAAACGATGCCTATTCTTTCAAACGTGTTACTTGTTATTGAAAATGAACAATTAACCATGACCGGTACGGATTTGGAAGTTCAACTCATTGCAAAACTTGATTTACCTGACGCAATCGCGGGCGCAATCACAGTTCCAGCACGTAAATTTTTAGACATCTGCCGTTTATTACCTGCTGGTTCAGAAATAAAATTCGAACAAAACGATGATAAAGTCAAAATTACGTCTAACCGCAGTCGCTTTTCGTTGAATTGTTTGCCAGCGGATAATTATCCTGAGTTTGCCGAAGGTGAACTTGAGCATCAATTCGTTATCAACGCGGGGCAGTTCAAGCGTGCATTAGATAAAACTACGTTCTGTATGGCAAACCAAGACGTACGTTATTACCTGAATGGTTTGTTGCTACATATTTCTGACAGCAAACTCGAATTAGTTGCGTCTGACGGACATCGTTTATCAATTTACGAAGATCAGCTTGAAATTCCGACTGGTTTTGAAGCTCGGATTATTTTGCCACGCAAAGGCGTGTTAGAACTCAATAAATTGCTTGATGATAGCGACGTTGAATTGAAAATTGAATTTTCAAGCAGCAGTATTCGCATTTACGTCAAACACCAAATCTTTTCAGCGAAATTGGTGGATTCAAAATATCCCGATTTCAGCAAAGTCTTTCAGCAAAATTTTTTAAATCCGTTGCAAATCGAAAAAGCTGTTTTAAAAAATGCACTAACTCGCGTGTCGATTTTGTCGAATGAAAAATTTAAAGGCGTAACGTTCGACATTGACACAGAACGTTTGAAAATTAGCACACACAATCCTGAACACGATGAAGCGGAAGAAGAACTCGCGATCATTTACGATGATGAGCCATTATCGATTGCCTTTAATGCACAGTATTTATCTGACTCAATAACAAACTTAGACGGTGACACCGCTATGCTAACAATTGCTAGTGATTCAAGTAGTTGTTTCATTCACGAACCGAATGGCGAAAAATACAAATTTATCGTTATGGCAATGCGTTTGTAATCACGATTTCGAGCTATAATAGCCGCCAAGGCAATGCCCGACACGGGCATTGTGTTTTAAAACTTTAGCAACAGGAAAGACAAACATCGTTATGAGCAAGCCAATCGATCAATACGACAGCAGTAACATTCAAGTTCTCAAAGGGCTGGACGCAGTACGCAAACGCCCTGGAATGTACATTGGCGACACCGATGACGGTTCGGGTTTGCATCACATGGTTTTTGAAGTCGTCGATAACTCGATTGACGAGGCGTTAGCAGGATATTGCAAAGAAGTTCGCGTAATTATTCATACCGACGGTTCTGTGAGCGTTTCTGACGACGGTCGCGGTATTCCCGTGGACATTCACGAAGAAGAAGGCAGATCTGCCGCTGAAGTCATTATGACCGTTCTTCACGCCGGCGGTAAATTCGACGATAACGCCTACAAAGTTTCAGGCGGTTTGCATGGCGTAGGCGTTTCAGTTGTAAACGCACTTTCGGAAGAATTGCACCTCGAAGTTCGCAAAAATGGATTGCTCTACAAACAAACGTACAAAAATGGCGAGCCAGTCGCTCCACTTGCTTCGTTTGGCGAATTTGAAGGTTCAGGTACAACTATTCGTTTTTTACCCAGCAAAGTGACATTTACGGATGTGGAATTCCATTACGACATTTTGGCAAAACGTTTGCGCGAATTGTCTTTTTTGAGCTCTGGCGTGCGAATCAGCTTATTTGACGAACGTAATGATCGCGAAGATATTTTTGAATTTGAAGGCGGAATCAGTGCGTTTGTCACGCATTTAAACAAAAATAAAACGCCGTTATTTCCTGACGTATTTTATTTTTGCGCTGAAAAAGAAGGCGTTATTGTCGAAGTGGCAATGCAATGGAATGATTCGTATCAAGAAAATGTTTTTTGCTACACGAACAACATTCCACAACGTGATGGCGGCTCGCATTTAGCAGGTTTTCGCGGCGCATTAACCAGAACAATCAACCAATATATCGAAAGCAGTGGTTTAGCGAAAAAAGAAAAAGTTGCTACGACAGGTGACGATGCGCGTGAAGGTTTAACAGCCGTTTTATCTGTAAAAGTTCCCGACCCAAAATTCTCCTCTCAAACCAAAGATAAACTCGTTTCATCGGAAGTCAAACCGCTGGTTGAATCGACGATGAACGAAAAGTTGCAAGAATTTTTGTTAGAAAAACCACAAATTGCAAAATTGATTGCTGGCAAAATTATTGATGCTGCCAGAGCGCGTGATGCAGCACGTCGAGCGCGTGAAATGACACGCCGTAAAACCACGTTAGATATTGCGGGTTTGCCCGGAAAATTAGCCGATTGCCAAGAAAAAGACCCCGCGTTGTCAGAATTATTTTTAGTCGAAGGGGATTCGGCTGGCGGTAGTGCAAAACAAGGTCGTGACCGCAGAACACAAGCGATTTTGCCGCTCAAAGGGAAAATTTTGAACGTCGAAAAAGCGCGTTTTGACAAAATGATTTCGTCAGAAGAAGTCGGTACGCTAATCATCGCGCTAGGTTGCGGCATCGGCAAAGACGAATATAACCTTGAAAAATTACGTTATCACCGCATTATTATCATGACTGACGCGGACGTTGATGGCTCGCATATTCGGACATTGTTATTGACGTTTTTTTATCGCCAACTACCTGAAATTATTGAAAAAGGTTATATCTACATCGCGCAACCACCGCTCTACAAAGTCAAAAAAGGCAAACAAGAACATTACGTCAAAGACGATGCCGAATTGAATAGTTATTTGATTCAACTCGCACTCGAAAAAGCGCAATTGATTACAGACCCATCCGCACCTGCGATTCAAGGACAAGGTTTGGAAAAATTAGCCAAAGCATTTTTAGACGTGAATGCAATTATTCAACGTTTGGCGAGACGTTATGACGATTTGTTTTTGGATCAATTTTGTTACATTTCACAGCTAAATGATGAAATAAAATCATCAGCAGAATCGATGCAGTTGTGGCTTGATAACATTCATGTGCGTTTGACCGAAGCAGGTGGTTTAGCGGAATTTAGCAGTGAGTTGGAATATCACAATCCGCACGATTTCAAAATTACGGTGACGAAACGCAGACACGGCACGAGTAAAGTTTTTGTGTTGCCGATGGCGTTTTTCAACAGCACGGATTATCAAAAAATTTCGACTTATGCGAACGAAACGGCAGGCATGTTTAACGCCGAATCTGTGATGCAAATGGGCGAACGCCAACAGCCTGTTGAGAATTTTAAACAAGCGTTTGAGTGGATGATGCGCGAAATCAAAAAAGGGCAAACCATTCAACGCTACAAGGGTTTGGGTGAGATGAATCCTGAGCAATTGTGGGAAACGACACTCGACAGCAATAATCGTCGTTTGTTACAGGTTCGGATTGAAGACGCGATTGCCGCTGATGAAATTTTCACTACGTTGATGGGCGATGTCGTTGAACCGCGCCGTGATTTCATCGTGAAAAACGCACTCGATGTTTCAAATTTGGACGTGTAATTATGCTGACTTTTCCCGCTATTGACCCTGTTGCTGTTTCGATTGGTGCTGTAAAAATTCACTGGTACGGCATTATGTACCTGATTGGTTTTGCGGCGGTTTATTTGCTTGGGCAATATCGCGCCAAACAAGCGTGGTCGCCGATTAAACCCGAAGCGATTGAAGATTTAGTGACTTATGGTGCAATGGGCGTGATTTTGGGTGGACGAATTGGTTACATTTTGTTTTATAACTTCGGGCAGTTTTTAGACAATCCGTTAGTTTTATTCAAAATTTGGCAAGGCGGAATGTCTTTTCATGGCGGAATGCTCGGTGTTTTTGCAGCAATGGCGTGGTTTGCTAAAAAGCAAAATTGCACACTTTGGCAACTCACAGATTTAATCGCCCCGATTGCGCCGATTGGTTTGGGCGCAGGGCGGTTGGGAAATTTTATCAATTCCGAACTTTGGGGCAGACCAACTGATGTGCCGTGGGCGATGATTTTTCCCAACGGTGGCGATGTGGCGCGACATCCGTCACAACTTTACGAAGCATTTTTAGAAGGCTTTGTGCTGTTTGTGATTGTGTGGCTTTACACGCAAAAGCAACGTCCTACGATGGCGGCAACAGGTTTAGCGGTGATGTGTTATGGCTGTTTTCGATTTTTCGTTGAATTTTACCGTTTGCCCGACGCACATTTGGGTTATCTCGCGCTTGATTGGGTGACGATGGGACAAATTTTGTCTACGCCGATGATTGTGATTGGGGCGGCGTTAATGGTTTTTGCGTATAAAAAACATGAAAAATTATCTTGAACTTTTAGACAAATTGCTCACTGAAGGCACGCAAAAAGGCGACCGTACGGGAAACGGAACGTTGTCGATTTTTGGGCATCAGATGCGTTTTGATTTAGCAGCAGGTTTTCCGCTTATCACCACCAAAAAAGTGCATTTGAAATCGATTATTCATGAATTGTTATGGTTTTTGAATGGTGACACGAATAACAATTTGCTGGAAGAAAAAGGCGTTTCAATTTGGCGCGAATGGAGTGACGAAAACGGCGAACTGGGTGCAATTTACGGCAAACAATGGCGTTCGTGGGAAACACCAAACGGCGAAACCATTGACCAAATTTCTCAAGTCATTGAACAGTTAAAAACCAATCCAAACAGCCGCCGCATTATCGTTTCCGCCTGGAATGTGGCGGATTTGCCTGACGAAAAAATCAGTCCACAAGAAAATGTCAAAAATGGCAAAATGGCTCTTGCGCCGTGTCATGCGTTTTTTCAGTTTTACGTTGCGGAGAACAAACTTTCTTGCCAACTTTATCAGCGCAGTTGTGACACGTTTATCGGCGTGCCATTTAACATTGCCAGTTATGCACTTTTAACGATGATGATTGCGGAGCAATGTGATTTAGAACTCGGCGAATTCATTTGGACTGGCGGCGATGTGCATTTGTATTTAAATCATCTTGAGCAAGCAAAAACGCAATTACAGCGTACACCTCGCACGTTGCCGACGATGGAAATTAAGCGCAAACCCGCTTCAATTTTTGATTACAGCTACGATGATTTTGAATTAGTCGACTACGATGCCGATACACATATTTCTGCCCCAATTGCCATTTGAGAGATTTTCTTATGACTACTTACCGCCGATTTTTAGTTTTTTCCCTGCTGCTTTTACTCGTCGGTTGTGCATCTGAACCAGTCATTCGTCCGAGTAAACCGTATCCCACCGATACGGGCAGAATTCCCGATTACACCGAAGTTCGTCCAATTGTTGGTATTTACGCAAATCAACCAGCCGTTACCGCATTTGTACAACACATGGTGCATGATTACGGTTTTTCGGAAGATTATTTGAATAATTTGTTTTCGCAAGCTAATCGACTGGATTCGGTATTACGCTTGGAAGTTGATCCCCAAGTGCCTCCAAAACCAAAATATCAAGGTGCGGTTTCTGAGCCAACAACACCGCCGAAACCTAAACCAACATTAGGTTGGTCAAGTTATCGGAAACAATTTTTAGATGATGCTCACATTAACAACGGTGTAAATTTTTGGCGTGCGAATGCCGAAGCTTTACAACGAGCCAGCGCAACCTATCACGTTGATCCAGAATATATCGTTGGCATTATTGGTGTGGAAACCTATTTTGGGCGTAATGTCGGTAAAACAAATACCTTTGATGCGTTGAGTACATTGGCATTTTTCACTTTACGACGTGCTGAATACTTCACCAAAGAACTGGAAAATTTTTTGTTAATGGCTAAAGAAGAGAGTTACGAACCCCGTAAAGTCATTGGTTCATGGGCGGGGGCATTGGGTTTAGGACAATTTATGCCAAAAAGTTTTCGTAAACTTGCCGTCGATTTCAACGGTGATGGCAAACGCGATTTGTGGAATTCCGAGGATGCAATTGGCAGCGTCGCGCATTATTTCAGTAGTTCGGGTTGGAAGTTTAATCAACTTGTTGCCACGCCGATTAACGGAGATATTGATGATGAATATGTCATTTTAGGCACAGATAACGGCAGTCAATTTTGGGCTATTGGCGACAATTTCAAAACTATCAAAAAATATAACAGTAGCAACAAATACGCGATGGCGGTTCATCAACTTGGACAAGCGATTAAGCAACGGTATTTAGCAATGAAATAAGAATATGGTTGCGTTATTTTAGGTACAAAAAGGGCGTTGATTCAAAAATAATCAACGCCCTTAATTTTTACAGCGAATTTACCGCATTCAATTCTGCAAATGCTTGTTCGATGCGTGCCACCATACTAAGTTGTCCCGCCCGTTGCCATGCACGCGGATCGTAGTATTTTTTATTCGGTTTGTCATCACCGTCAGGATTGCCGATTTGACCTTGTAAATAACCTTCATTGGTTTTGTAATAATCCATAACACCTGCCCATGTTGCCCATTGTGTATCCGTATCAATGTTCATTTTGATTACGCCATAACTAATGGCTTCCGCAATTTCTGCCGCTGACGAACCTGAACCACCGTGAAATACAAAATCTAACGCATTGGTAGGTAAACCGAATTTTTCAGACACAAACGTTTGTGAATCACGCAAAATCGTTGGTGTTAATTTTACATTTCCAGGTTTATAAACGCCGTGAACATTTCCAAACGAGGCAGCAATTGTGAAGCGAGGGCTAATTTTAATGAGCTGTTCATACGCATATGCGACATCTTCAGGCTGTGTGTATAACGCCGACTGATGCAAATGACTATTGTCAACGCCATCTTCTTCGCCGCCAGTGCAACCGAGTTCGATTTCTAACGTCATACCAATTTTGCTCATGCGTTCCAAATAATGTCCGCAAATCTCAATATTTTCGTGCAAGGGTTCTTCCGACAAATCCAACATGTGCGAACTAAATAACGGTTGACCTGTTGCAGCAAAATGTTTTTCGCCTTCGTCTAATAAACCATCAATCCACGGCAATAATTTTTTCGCGGCATGATCGGTATGCAAAATTACGGGAATACCGTAATGTTTCGCCACATTGTGAACATGTTGTGCGCCAGCAATCGCCCCTAAAATCGCACTTTGCTGACCTTCGAGTTTCAACCCTTTACCGGCAATGAACTGTGCGCCACCATTTGAAAATTGCACAATGACGGCTGATTTTGATTTCGCCGCAGCTTCTAGTACAGCGTTAATCGAATCGCTACTAATGACATTCACCGCAGGTAACGCCATGTTGTTGGTTTTACAAAACGTGAAAATCTTTTGTACGTCATCACCAGTTACAACGCCAGCATTGACAATATCGGATAGTTTTTGTGACATGAGAATCTCCAGAAAATGAAATAGGCGTGAAATGCCGTTCAACAGTTTAGCGTATTGATTAGTTATTCGTCATGTTAGAGTCAGCTTTTTGTCCATGAAAATAATTCAAAAATACTTTTCCCACATTTTTCCACCGCGTTGTATTTTGTGCGGCGACAAAGGGTTTGAAAATCGGGATTTGTGTGCAACGTGTTATTTAGAATTACCACGCAATTCACCACGTTGTTATCGTTGCGCGAGCAATTTTAATTCGCCACATTCGCAGACAGCGATTTGCCCTGATTGTTTAGCGAATTCGCCTGCTTTTGATGAAACGCTCGCACCGTTTGTGCATCATCGCGCCATTCGATATTTGATTATTCAACTCAAATTTCACCACCATTATCCGAGTGCGAGAGTCTTGGGCGGGTTGCTAGCGGATTATTTAAAACAGACGGCAGAATTGCCTGATTGCATTATTCCTGTGCCGTTGCATAAAAATCGTTATCGAGAACGCGGCTTTAATCAATCCATTGAAATTGCTCGCATTCTCGCTAAAAATTTAGATGTCCCGTTAGATTTAAACAGTTGCCAACGGCATCGTGACACCGCGCATCAAGTTGGTTTGAGTGGTGAACAACGTAGCGAAAATATGAAATATGCGTTTTCGGTGTCACCTAACTTTCGCGCCAAACACGTCGCGCTAGTTGATGATGTGATGACTACGGGGTCAACGGTTCATGAGCTGGCGGCTGCGTTGAAGACAGCAGGCTGTCATCGGGTTCAAGTGTGGGTGTGTGCGAAGGCTCGTTAGGTACACCGATTAAAGCATTATCCGGTACATCACTGACTTTCGTTAATGCCGCCAATAACGTGGCATCGTGTCCGTAAATATCACTGTAAAATGTCAACTTGTCGTTTTGTTCATAAAAGGCGGTGGTGTAAAAAAACAAAACCGGAATCGTCGTTTTTAAACTGACTTGATGATGCGTACTATTTTGTAACGTGGTATTGATACGGTCTTGCGTCCAGCCTTCCTGATTTTTTAAAACAAATTGCGCTAACGCACTTGGATTTTGAACCCGCACGCAACCATGACTGAAGTCACGGCGTGGACGGCTAAATAATGCTTTTGATGGTGTATCGTGTAAATAAACGCCTTCACTGTTAGGGAAAATAAACTTGATTCGTCCTAACGCATTTTTACCACCAGGACGTTGACGAACACGCATACCGCCATTTTTCAACGAAACTACTTCCATATTTTGTCCCGATAAATAACCAGGATTACGGGCTAATTTCGGCATAATTTCTTTTTTCAAAATGCTCGGCGGCACGTTCCAATACGGCATAAATTCTACAGAATTCATATCTGCCATAATAATTGGAGTTTGATTTTTCAAGGCTTTGCCTACGACAACATTTAAATTCAGAATTGGCGTATTCGTTTGTTCCGTTGCATCAATTGCCCACAATTGAAACGCTGGAATGTTGACTATAATCGACTGCCCTGATGTTGTTTCAGGCAACCAGCGTAACCGTTCCATTGCTAATTCGATTTTCGTAATACGCTCTGTTGAATTCACAACTTTTTTCACTTTATTTTTTTTATGTGACTTTTCAGATGATGGTAATGAAGCAGCAGGTTCTCGATACGTCGCCAATGCAGAACGTAATTGCCGATATTGTTGTAAATTCGGTTCGATGGTTTGCGCCAGTTGCGTGATTTTACCTTCGTTAATAGCGGTTTTAATCACTTGCGAAAAATCGACATCCTTTTTAGTGCGTAATTTCACATTGAACGCAATGCTATGCGGATTGATACGCCCGTAATGAACATCATGTAAAAAACGCATAAGAGAAACGGTTAACGCCGTGTCATATAAAGCCAAATCCGCCGATGATTCGGGTTTTAATAATTGAACGGCTGGCAATTTTTGTTGTAAAGCTGTCGTCGAATAGTCTTCTGGATTTAAACCTTGCGTGGCTGCACTCGAAAGCAACGTGAGAACGTCGGCGATGTTTTGTGAATTACCCAACCAAAGCGGCATGTAATTTGTGGTTTTATAAAGCGCGTCTACGTCTTCTGCACGGTATTCAAAATTAGCACGAGCGAGTAACGCATTTTGTTTGGTGTTTAGAATCGTTGTAATTTCTTGACTGACAGTTGTCGTGAGGGCAGGGGACGATAGCGACGAAAAATTCTCGGCATAAGCGACGTTTTGAAATAGTAAATACACCAAAAAAAAGTAGTGCGGTAAAGCAGGACGTAACAGCATGGATAAGCTCATTGGGCGTGTAAAAAGTTATGTGCGTAATTCTAGCATTAACTGCTGCCGGTTTGCGCTTTGTTCGTACGAGTAACTTAAGAGCGTGTTTTAAAAGTATCTAAATTTGGCACCGCGTAGAAAATAAGTGATTTTGTGTTGATGAACAAGAAGCTAAATCGAAAAGTTATCCAACAAGGCTGTCATGGTTGTATTTCACGTTAAATCCACCTAAACCACAGTAACCATCAGGGTTTTTGGCTAAATACTGTTGATGATATTCTTCAGCGTAATAAAATTGTGCGGTAGGTAATATCTCAGTGGTAATGTGAGGAAAACCTGCTTTAGTCAGTTCTACGCCATAAGCCCGTTTTGCAAATTCAGCATATTGTTGTTGAATATCCGTAAAAGTGTAAATACCAGACCGATACTGTGTTCCAATATCATTGCCTTGACGCATTCCTTGTGTTGGATTATGAGATTCAAAAAATATTTTTAATAAATCTGCAAATACAATAAGTTCTGGGTCAAAAATAACTAATACTGCTTCAGCATGACCTGTTGAACCTGTACAGACTTCTTTGTAAGTAGGATTTTGCGTGTTACCACTGATATAACCAACAGCTGTGCTATAAACCCCTTTTTGTTGCCAAAACTTACGTTCAGCTCCCCAAAAACAGCCTAATGCAAAAATGATTTGTTCAAATCCTTCAGGGAAAGGTGGCTGGATTGAATGGTAATTAACGAAATGAATCATAATGCTGCCATGGCTGATTTAGCATTACATTGCGCTGTAATTTCTGTTATTTGCACATCATTCAGTTTATGTTTAATCGCATCGATTTCATTGAAATTAAAGACTTGATAATCCTTTTTAGCAAACGTGACAATTTGACATTTCTTAAATGGTTGATTATCAAATGACATCGTTGAATTTGCATTTAACAGTTCAGTTCCTTCTAAACTGGGTGCATAAATCATAAATTCACCTTTCATTGCCAATACAGCGCGATATTGATTAGCACTGGTCAGATACAAATAACCCACTTCAACGTCTTTATCTTTTAGTTTCATAGTTTACGAATTCTCCAGTGTATGACTTACTTGTATTTGACTAATCACATGTTTAAAGCCAAAAAGCGAATTATTTATATTCCTAATCCATTTTCGATACTGGTTAAAAATTCATCCAGCGATGATGATTTAGTTCGTACGTTCGAACATAATTCACTAAAATCCAGCGAGTTGATTGTTCTTTTTCTATGATTATTACTTTTGGTATATCTTTTGTTTGCCTTAGCATATATCAGATCAAGTGTATCCGCTGGATTTGGTATTGAATGTGACCGATTGTTAATATAATCGAATCCATTTGTAATTAACCAACTGGGAGTCATAGTTGGTTCAATTTTTGCGAAATGAGATATTTCTTCTAAAAACCATGCCTCTATTTCCATTATCGCTAAATGTAAACGTATCGGAATACTTCCTGTTTTAAGATTAGTACATAACTCTTGTTTTAGATGAGGAATTTCACTGTGTAATTTTGGATATACATCGCGTAATCCAATAATAGAAGAATATCCTTGAGAAACTAGCAAATCATATCGTTCGTTAATGTCTGATTTTACTCGTTCATCGTTGCAACAATTTACAATTAACACCTGAATGGATGTTGAATTGGCATTTGTATTAACTTGTTCTACAAAAATAAATTTCCCTCCATACTGTTCAAAAACGTCAAGCTGTATTCCATTTTGTCCTGCTAACCAAATCAATAATTTGATAGAAAATTCTCATTCCGTATGTCCTTCAATGAAAATTGCAAATTTCTTAATCATCGAGAATCTCCTCTTCTATAGCTGATTTAATTGACGGTTCAAAAAAATCAGAGGCAAAAAAGTCGAAATTATTTAAACCGATATATTTAAATCGATTAAATTGTTCATGTGAGTTCCGAGGATTAAAAATTTTAACAATCCCGCCAGTACGTTTTATTACAGACCAGTATTTTAATGGCACTTTATTCATGACAAAACGATCGTTACTGGTCATTATTAGCTGCATATCGTTGTCTTGAGTTTTTTTAATCAAAAAATCGATAATTTTTACGGCTCTCTCGTAATCAAGACCTTCTCCAATATCATCCACAAGAATCAATTTTTTATTTTTTGCGCGAATAGCAACATTAAGATGAATAATAATTGCAAGAGCGCGGAACATACCTTGTGACATTTGCATTTGCGGGTTGTGAAACTTTAAATCACTTTCGACTATAAAAATTCCAATAGCTGGAATTGGAAAATTTGTCATTACTTGTAGGCTTCCGCTTCCGACTTCTGTTAAGGAATAACCTAATGAATTCATATTATCAATAATATCCTTGTCGAAATCCTCGCCGAATTTTATGGATGCCGACGAATAAACGGCTACTAGATTATTTGGGTCATCAAATAACGGTGGTGCTGGATTATTAAAAAATATCTGGCTATCAGTTTGAGCCATAAAATTAGATTTTCCAAAGTCAGAACCAAAATGGTACAAAGCCATACTATCTGCCCATTGGTTTAATTCAACTAAAAAAGGGTGTTGTATTTCATCGCGCTTTAATACTACAGCTAGACCGTCCTGAGATAACTTAAAATCTAAAAAATTCTTTGTTTTTTCATAATATATTTTCCCTAAACCGTCTTCTTTACGTTCAAGTGCATTTTTTTTCATTCCATCTATTTTTTTAGTATTTATTTTTTTAGTATTTATTTTTTTAGTATTTATTTTTTTAGTATTTATTTTTTTAGTATTTATTTTTTTAGTATTTATTTTTTTAGTATTTATTTTTTTAGTATTTATTTTTTTAGTATTTATTTTT
>JAQTOX010000023.1:20091-26100 GCA_028713055.1 Methylococcales bacterium
TTAGTATTTCACTGATTACTGCTCCATTTTTGAACGTTACTTTATAAAAGAATTCACGATTGTTTAGTTTAATTTTCGCTGAAAATTTACATGGTTCGTAAGGAATTTGTTGTTTTCCTGCGAGTAATCTAGTGAAAGTAGCTATAACAGACATTAACCTAGATTTTCCTGATGAATTCTTACCCACTATCAAATTTGTATCGATGAACGACGCATTAGATATATCCCAATACCTTGGTTCATCTTCATATTCTGAATAACTGAATTCCACTAATGACATGACTTTCTCCTAAAATTGAACTTGTTTGCTAATCTTTAACTTTTAAAACACTCATTGAGTAATTAAAATTTAAAGCCATTATCCAATAAACCGCAAATTTCCATCTTCAACTTTTAACTGTAATTCACCGCGTAATAATTGCTGTAATTCTTTACCCACCATCGAAAAACGCCACCCACGTAACAATAAACATTCTTCGTCATTACCATTGAGTAAAGCGTCTAAATCGCTACGAGTACCGAGAATTGTAGGATTAAGCAAATTTTCTTCAGCTCGAATTCGTACCAATGCAAACAAAATATCAATAATGGCTTCTTGTTGTTGGTTTTTGGCGAAAACGTTTTTCGTATATTCGGGCATTGGAATCGGTGGCTTAGTCTTAGCGACTTTAACCAACGCACATAATTCTTTGCCGTAACAATTCACTGCTCGTTCACTGATGCCTCGAATTTTTGACAATGCCTCCATCGTTTCTGGTTGTAATTTTGCGAAATCAAACAATAAATCGTCGCGTAACAACCAATTTTTAGGACGATTTTCATTTTGTGCCGCCGCTTCTCGCCACTGTGAAATCGCTTGAACAATCGACAGTTGTTTGCCCGTTAATTTATTTTTGCCTTTTACACGCAACCACGCATTTTCAGGACTTGTTTCATATTGTTCTGGATTTTCCAACGCGGCAAAATCAGCATCTAACCAGTCCATTCGCCCCAATTCGGTTAATTGCTTCACCATGTGTTGATAAATATCACACAAATGAATCACATCATCTGCGGCATATTGGATTTCATCGTCACTTAACGGTCGATAACTCCAATCCGCTCGCGTGTGATTTTTGTTCAAATTGATATTTAAAAAAGTTGAAACCAATGTTGCATAGCCCGTATTTTCTTGTAAACCCAATAGTGGCGCGGCGATTTGCGTATCAAAAATCGGCGTGGGTAATTTGCCGGTCAACTGGTAAAAAATTTCTAAATCTTGACGGCATGAATGAAATACTTTGATGACGCTGGGATTATAAATAGCATCGAATAACTCACTTAAATCAGGCAACGCAATCGGATCAACGCACGCTACCCATTCAGGAGTTGCCAGTTGTAACAAACAGAATTTTGGATAATACGTTTTCTCGCGTAAAAATTCGGTATCCACCGCAATCCAAGGCGCGTTTTCAATTCGCCGACATAGATCATCTAATTGTTCAGGGTTTTTAATATATTCAATAGGGGTCATAAATTAGCGTCTGCGACGAAAGCGATTACTGTTTGATTTAGGTGTTGATTTACGCACTTTTAAGCGTGTGATATTGAGTCTGTAGCCATTTATGTCGATATTTTTCAAATGTAAAAAAATATCGGACGGCATTTCATCAGGTAATTCTAATAACGTGTAATCGTTGCGAATGCTGATATTTTGAATGTTATTTCGATCCACTCCCGATTCTTCGACCAGCATATTTTTAAGCGGTTCTAATTCAACGCGCTGTTTTTTGCCTACATCCAAACGATACCGTTGCAGTTTAACGGGTGGTAACTCTAACGGTTCAATAATCAACGTCGGAATCGGTGGTGGAGGTGGTGACGTAACATCGCCTTCAAAATGCAACGACAATAACGCTGCTGCACAATCCAGCGGGTTAATTTCTAACTCAGTTGCTAAAATTTGCACGGCATTACGTTTACCATCGAGATGACGATGTTTAATAATGGCTCGCAATCGTCGTGTGATGACATCAAATGAATTAACTTCAACCATAATTTAAATTACAGGCGGTTTTCTTTAATTTCAACAAAGGCTTCGTCGCGCAATTTTCGTAGCCACAATTCCGTTTCTTCTTCAATTTTGCGTTTACGAATGGCATCGCGGACTTGATTTTTTTTGAATTCCGCACTGTTATCACGGTTTTCACGATCTAAAACTTGAATGATGTGCCAGCCAAATTGTGTTTGTACGGGGTCGCTGATTTCGTTGATTTTCAATTTACTCATCGCTTCTTCAAACGGTTTGACCAATGCGCCAGATTCAACCCAATCTAATGAACCGCCTTTAATTGCTGAACCTTTGTCGTCTGAATTGGCGCGAGCAAGTGTGGCAAAATCGTCGCCATTCGTAATACGTTCTTTTAATGCCCAAGCGCGTTTGCTAGCTTCGGCATCGTCTACGAGTTCGTTGGTTTTGATTAGGATATGACGCACTTTCGTTTTTACGACGGTGTGACCATCTGCCAATCCTTTGAGTTCCAACATTTTGATAATATGAAAACCGCTCGGACTTCGTAACGGTGCAGAAATATCACCTTGGCGTAATTTACCAACTTCACTCACAAACAGCGTCGGCATATCTTTCAACGTTCGCCATCCTAAATCACCGCCTTTCAAGGCATTGCTGTCGCTCGATTCACTCATGGCAGTTTGGGTGAAATCTTGTCCCGCACGTAATTTTTTCACAATTTCGTCAGCTTTAGTTTGGGCTTTTTGAATCGCAGCGGCTGACGCACCTTCGGGTAACGCAATCAAAATGTGTCCCAAATGGTATTGCACTAAATCTTCGCCAACTTTGCCTTGTTGGGTTTCTAAATAATGTTCGACTTCACGGTCGGTCACTTTGATGCGTCCGCCAATTTCACGACCACGCAATTCATTCACCACGATTTCATTTTTCATATTTTCTAAAAACGCGGCATAACTCATCCCTTGTTTTTCGAGTTCATGACGGAATTCTTCGGGCGACATATTGTTGCGTTTGGCAATATCGGCAGCAGACGAGTTCAACATTTCGTCACTGACGTTAATACCGGCTTTTTCGGCAAGTTGACGTTGCAATTTATCGACAATCATTCGTTCTAAAACTTGACGACGTAAAATTGATAAGGGTGGCATTGGCGATTTACTTGCGGCAATGCGTTGTTCAATCATTGAAACTTCTTTTTGTAACTCATTTTCTAAAATAACATCGTCTTCAACGACCGCAACAATGTTATCTAGCACTTCGGCAGGTGCGAAAATGGGGAAAAGTAACGCGCTACAAAGTAGAGCGATTTGCTGATTTTTCTTTTTGTTCATTATTGCGTCGCTCGATAACCGTAAATGTTTTGTTCTAAGAATGTGTCTAATTTTTCGCCGATTCCTGTTAAACCTTTGAGTTCAACTTGGAAAAATACGCCTGTTTGGCTCATGCCTTGAGCATCAGGAATTTCACCGTTGTAATACACGTTTAAATTGTTGATGTAACGCCGTCCGACAACTCGGAATCGCCAGCAACAATTTTCTTTTTCAACACCAAAAAAACTTTCCTGCGTTGAATTATAAAGTAATGAGTATTGCCAACGTCCAATCGCTGACCAATTGTCATAAACTGGATAATGAAACGATACGTCACTTTGTGAAATACCGGTCGAAACATTGTGTGCAACATCGGCAACGGTATTTTTGCGATAACGATAACCCAAATTCAAAATTTCATTGGGTTGATTCGTCAAATGTAAAATAGCTTTGCCTCGACTAACATCTGATTCGTGTGGATTCCATTGCAAACCCGAATCAATCGAAACATGGTCGTTAATGCGTGTATTTAACTCGCCGATGATGTTCGAAAAACGGTTTGTTTCAATGGGTGAATCGCCAATTTTATTCCCCGTTACAGGGTCAATAATTGGCATTGTGACGGTTCTATCTTGAAAATAAACGATATTTCCCAAACTGAATTTTGCCCGTTCTTTACCCGTTTGTTCATCGATTAAACGTGAGGTAACGGCTGTGGTAATTTGATTAGCATCTTGCATTCGGTCAATACCGCTAAAACGATTTTCACGGAACAATGTGTTAAACCACATGTCATAAGCGGCGGTGTCAAAGACTTGAATGTCGTTTTGATTAGTGCGGGGAATGTACAAATAAAATAAACGTGGTTCCAACGTATTTAAAAATCCTTTGCCGCCCAAATTCAAATTGCGTTCAAACGTCATACCGCTGTCTGTTGAAAAAATCGGCAACGTGCGGTCAATTTGTTTTGAATCGCCAGACGTTAAAGGATTACTCAAAAAATAATTCGTGTATTGCACCGCGAGTTTTGGCGTAACGTAAGCACTTGCGGATTGCATCGGCAAACTGACCGATGGTTTGACATTGCTACGTTGCCCATTTAACAAACTGGTGTGTTGAAAATAAACAAACTCATTATCCATCGCTACATTTACCGGCATCGGTAATTGGTCAAAACTGTGTTTTAAATTCACATTAACTTGCGGCAATTTTCGATAGGGCAATTTTTCGCCTGTCAGATATTTATCGATTGATTGATAATTTTCAACCCGTGCCACTGCGCTAATTTCGTCACCGTAATAACCCACATCCGCCTGACTTTTTAAATAACTGAAATTCGGCATACTCAACGCGCTACCCAATTCAGCAAAATAGTTTTTATCTGAAACGAAATTCAAATCGACATTTGCCTGAATTTTATCGGTGAATTTCGTGGTGTTTTTCATGGATGCAAAATAACGCGGTTTATCGTTACGCAAATAATCATTCGGTAACACTTCGAGGCTAGTTTGACCTTGGGATGATTCGGTTAAATAACGAAATTCACCGGCAATCAACAAGCCACGTTTTGTTAAATAACGCGGTCTAAACGTCGCGTCGTAATTCTCAGCGATGTTTAAATAATACGGTGTACTGATGTTAAAACCACTACGTTGCGTACTGCCAAAAGACGGCGCAAGAAAACCTGAAGTTCGACGGCTATCGGTTGGAAAGGAAAGGTATGGCGAATAAAAAACGGGCGTACCTTTAAATTCTAACCACGCATTTCGCGCTGAACCACGTCCTTCTTCTTTATCAATTTCTAATTCAGAAGCATGAACTACCCAATCTTGATTTCCCGTTGGGCAACTGGTGTAAGCCACATCTTGATAATGTGAAACGGTTTTGCTGTCACGATAAACGGCACCTGCATGACCACGTAATGGCGCAGTTGGCGCAATGAAAAGGACATCGCGCAATTTCGCTTGATCGTTTGCTAAATCGAAAGTTGCCGCGTCAGTATGTACAGCCATTTCGTCGTCACTGTAATAAACGTCACCTTGCGCGTCCAATTTTCCGGTGACACTGTCGTAATTCGCCGCGTTAGAAGACATTTGTTGATCCGCACGGTTAATTTGGACATTGCCAAAATAACTACTGATTTCGTTTTCGAAAATTTCTGAATAATTGGATCTTACGTTAATCGGTGCGTGAGTTCGTTCGCCTTTACTGGAACTCATTTGAATTTGTTTAGGCGCATTTGGATTAGTGCAATGTTGCCACGGATCGATTTTAAGTTGTGATTTTAAAACGTTAAACGTTTGTTCCTGCGCTGCGTCAAAAGCTGAAGGCAAAATGCTCAAACCGTGTGAAGATTCTACTTTTGTTGTAACGGGAGCAGGACGTGTAGCTTCTTTTTCAACAATCACCTTTTCAATGGGTGGCGTGATAATCGGTTCAGGATTTGTCATTTCGACAACAGGCGTAGGTTTTTCAATTTCTACGGCGGGTTGTTCGATTGCAACGGGGGTTTCTTGAATTCGCGTGGAAGAATTTTCTGATGATTTCTCATCACCATTACAAACCCATTCTTTACCGTCTTTACTTTGTTCACAATTCCATGCAGCCGGATTCGCGGCAGTTTGGCTGGCATAAGACAAGGACGATAATAAGAGTAAGAATAGACGACGCTGCATAAGGATGATTGTT
>JAQTOX010000024.1 GCA_028713055.1 Methylococcales bacterium
TGAATTCGCTTCATGAGCGCGTATCTTGTCCAACCACCGCCCTGTAACACGTGCTGTAAATTTATCAAGATTGTAAAGTAAGTTACTCTTAATCATGTGTTCAGGTGTGTTAGTCATTCCGACCATTCGATCTAATTTTTCAGAATCTTGTTCGCCTGTTGTGAAGGTGTAATCCACGTCGGCACTTAAACCGAAATCAAAGGTTTGTTTTTCGTTAATTTGAATACCTTGTGTTGTTAACGTTGCTAAATTATCGTTGTAATTTGGTTTTCCCGTGAAAGCATTATCAACAATTCGTACAACACCTGTGCCGTGCGTGTAAAAACCAGAAAGCTTTAGCGTGTTGTTTCTAAACGGTTCGAGATTAAAACCTAATTCCGCCGTCATAAGATGTTCTGGTTTTAAATTAGGATTGGGTCGGTTATAAACAGAATCCGAAGGCATATTCCATGTTTCATACATTAGATATGGCGATGGCGCGAGATAGGATGTCCCCCACGCACCAAAGAAACGTAATTCTTTCATAGCTTGCCATGAGAATCCTAAACGTGGATTAAAAGCAGGGGCATAACGTGAATCAACATCCATTCGTAATGAACCGTTTAACGCTAACGTGTTGGTTAAATCGTAATTTAATTGACTGTAAACTGCATAATTTTGATAATCAACACGGTATTTTGGAAGTCGCGTATCGGTATATTGATTTTTTGGCTGTGAATTCATAAAACTTAATTCAAGACCCGTCAACCAGCTTATATCACCGCTTAAATACGCAATGGTTTCTGAAAAACGCATTGCATCGCCAAACCAAGAAATAGGCATAGCGACTCCCCATGAACGGTAACTTGAATCGTTCGATAACTCGTTACTTTCATAACTTAAACTGGTCTTGGCTTGCCAAAATGGATTGATGTCTAAATTGTAAGTTGCATTCGCAACTTGATTGGTCAAATTCCAAAACGCTTTACCCGAATAATCATAAGAAAACGGTGGATTCGGATTAAACGTCAAACTGTTGTTGCTAATGTTTTGTAAACGATAATAACTGACCGTTAAATCTTTATAATTCGCCTTGAAATGAACGTTATTACTTTGTTCGGTCAGGTCTATTTTATCGATTTTGCCGTAAATTTCGGGGTAATTTTGTTTTAAATTTTCTTGAGCGGAATGTCGAAAACTACCCGTTAATGAAACCGCCAAATCTTCATTGATTTTTTTATGTCCTACAACTTGAACTTCCGCTGCATCACGTGTTCCACCGGTAGTTTTGATTTTAAAACTATCACCGCCTGAACCGTCTTCGGTGACTACGTTAATCGTTCCGAGCATAGCATCTGCACCATAAATTGATGATGCAGAACCTAAACTAATTTCAACTTGTTTCACGTTAATTAACGGTACACTGTTAAAAAATGTAGTGGGTTCGCCAGTGGGTGCTTTGACTTTAACGCCATCGATTAACACAATGATTTTGTCATTTGCGAATACGCCATTTATATAAATTTGAGTAATATCTTTTTCAGATGCCCCTAAATTTGTTACATAAAATCCGGGCGTATTTTTCAAAATGTCCGCCAAAAAACGATAGCCTTTACGACTGATTTCATCTTGAGAAATTACAAAGGCACTGACTGCCGATTTATTGAGTGGCATCGCCATTTTGGTAATCGATGTGATATTAACTTCCATCAATTTTTCTAATGGGACATCAATAAATTCGCTTTCAGCGTGTGCCACACTAGCAAAAATCATAAGACACAATAATAAGGAGACTTTTATTTCCATAAATGATTTAACTCCTTGTGTGAAATAAAAATAAACGCACTGCGCCTAACTTTGCCCAATTTTTTCGCCAACTTTCACCGCTTTGCCAGCCGTAAAATCTGAACTCCAATTCATTTTGTCCTTTTCAAATAGCACAATAATTGTCGACCCCATATTAAAACGCCCCATTTCTGCACCCATTTCTAAGGTTGGCGCGTCGGTTTCATATTTCCAAGTACGCGCAGTTCTAATCGTTGGCGGTGTAACGACACCATGCCACACGGTTTCGATACTAGATACAAAAATTGCACCGACTAAGACTAATGCCATTTGTCCTATTTCGGTGTCGAAAATTGCAATAACTCTTTCATTTCGTGCAAATAAACCATTTACTGCTTCCGTGGTCGCGCCATTAACACTAAATAATCTGCCCGGTACATGAACCATTTCACGCAATGTGCCAGTAATTGGCATGTGTAAACGGTGATAATCTTTAGGTGATAAATAAATTGTTGAGAATTCACCCGAATTAAATTTTTCAGCACGTTGCACATCACCACCCAATAAATCTGTGACTGTAAAACGTTTACCTTTCGCTTGAAAAATATCACCGTTGGCAATTTTGCCTGCCTGACTGACAACACCATCGGCAGGACTTGCAATTGCGCTGCGTTCAGTTGTTAAAGGTCGCACGCCAATTTTCAATTCGCGGGTAAAAAATTCATTGAAATTCTTAAACACATTCAAGTCTTGGGTAATCGATTCATCCCAATTCACGCCATAACGTGTGCTAATTTGGCGAATCAAAAAGTTTTTCCACGCTACATTTTCACAATGGGTAAATTTACTTACAAATTGCGACAACAAATGCTGTGGCAAAATGGTTTGCGACAATTTAACGAAAGTATTTTTTAAAGTCATAGGGCAGAAGATTCAATGGTTTTGTTGCTGAGACCGTAAGCGAAGGCAATGACTTCGGCAACAGCGAGGTAAAGTTCTTGGGGGATTTCATCGCCTAATGGAATTTTTGACAACATTTTGACCAGCTCTGGATCTTTATAAAGTGGGATGTCGTTTTCTTCAGCGATTTTTACAATTTGATCAGCCGTTAAACGTGCGCCTTTTGCCGTCACGGTAGGTGCATTATCTTTTTCATGATCGTATTTCAGCGCGACGGCAAAATTAGGCGGCAACATAATTACGGTAACGTCACGGGTGTGGGCGCAATCCAATCTGAATTTCGATGTTCAACCACGACCGTCGTATAAATTCCACCACGCACATAAAATTCAGCACGAACTCGCATATAACTTGGTGAAATGGCGCGAACGATGTCATCTAAAATTTGGTTAGTAATCGCTTCATGAAACGCCCCTTCTTCGCGAAATGACCACATATAAAGTTTGAGCGATTTTAATTCGACACACAATTTGGCAGGGACGTACTCGATTTTGATTGTTGCAAAATCGGGTTGTCCAGTTTTGGGACAAAGACAAGTGAATTCTGGAATATCGAAGCGAATCGTATAATCTCGGAGGGGTTGTGGATTTGGAAAGGTTTCTAAATTTTTGCTGGGTTTTGTAGTCATAAAATTTTAAGTATTTCGTTAATAATGGGTTTTTATTCTAATGCAAGCCGCTCTATATTCATAACGTGACTTTATGTGTTCACTATAAGTGATAGTGTTCTGTTTTTATATTTTTTGAATAATAAGGTTACAATAGAAGCCATATGGTCGCAGTTGATATTGAAAATACAGCAAAATCTAGCGGAAAGTTGATGGACAAAGAATTATTACGAATTGCAATTATTGCAACAGGTTTGGTTATTATCGTGGGCATGGTGATTTCAGCCTATCTCAAAGACAAACAAGCCAGAGAAGATGAATTAGAGTTCTATGATGACGAAGACGATGAATTCGAGGATGAATTTGAAGACGATGTTATGGAAGAAAAATCGAATGTATCGTTAAAAAAAGTGTCCGTGACGCAGGTACTTAAAGATGCGTATGCTCAGAAAATGAACCCTCGTCAAAAAGTATCGCCGCAAGTTGATATAGATGAAAAAATCGCGCCTGAATTTGATGAACCCGAAAAAATAGATGAGGTTCCCGTCTCACGACCAGCCGTTGCAGCAGCAATTATTCAATTTAGTGTGATTACGAAAGGGAATGATGATTTTAATGGTGCGGATATTTTTGAAGCATTAGAAGAATTAGGCTTGGAATACGGTAGCACGAAGATTTTTGAACGTATCGGTGAAGATCGACTTGTCCATTTTGGTGTGGCAAGTATGGTTGAACCTGGACCATTCCCTGACGAAGATATTGAGTTGTTTTATTGTCCTGGCGTGACATTTTTTATGCAGGTTGATGGACTCGATGATCCTGTCGCGGTTTTTGATGATTATGTTTCTACCATTGTGTTATTTGCACAACGAATGAATGGTGTGGTGTTAGATCATCGTCGCCAAGTTCTCACACAAGAAATGGTCGAAGCTATTCGTCAGGGTTTGTCCACGCATTGATAATATTTACCGCATCATCCCGCCCTGAATGAACGGCGGGATATTTTGAAAACCTACAAACTAAAAATCGCTTTTCCCGCTTGAATTGTATGTGTGACGCGCCCTTTTAAAGTTTGTCCCCAAAATGGCGTGTTAATACCTTCACTTTTCCAATTTTCGGAATCAACCCGCCATTCCAAATTTGGGTCAAAAATACAAATATCGGCGGGGGCGTTAATCGAAAGTGTCCCTGTTTTTAAACCCAAAATTACGGCTGGTTTTGCATTTAACAACGCTAATCCCGCCGATAAATCAATCAATTCCTGATTAACCAATTTCAGCAATAAAGGTAAAAACGTTTCTAACGTCGAAATACCGGCTTTAGTTTCAGGAAATGCTGCAAGTTTTGCGTCAAGACGGTGTGGCTGATGGTCAGAACAAATCGCATCAAGCGTACCGTTAAGCAAACCTGTGCGTAAATACTCACGGTCTTCTGTGCCACGAAATGGCGGCAACACATGATAATTACTGTCGAAAGGTGTTACGTCATTTTCAGTTAAATGCAACTGGTGCATAGCAACATCGGCACTCACGGTTAAACCGTATTTTTTCGCTTGTTGTAATTTAATCACCGCACGTTTTGAACTTAATTGTCCAAAATGCACTCGACAACCCGTTAATTCCGCGAGTTCTAAACATTGTTCCAACGCAATACTTTCGGCAGCTTCTGGAATACTTGGCAAACCGTAGCGCGTTGCCATTGCACCCTCATGAGCGCATCCGCCATTGCTCAAACTAAACTCATTCGGACGATACACAAATAACAAATCGTGACTTGCCGCATATTCCATTGCGCGGCGCATGATGAGTAAGTTTTTTATGGGAAAATTGCCATTACTCACTGCAATACAACCGGCTTGCTGCAAAGACAACATTGAACTTAGTTCGTTTCCTTCCAATTTTTGCGTCAACGCGCCAATGAAGTGAATTTGCGGATAATTTGCGGATTCTGCCAATTCTTGTAAATGTTTGACGACTTCAGGCGCGTCAATTATTGGTTTAATATCGGGCTGTACGCAAAATGTTGTTACGCCAGCACTTGCCGCAACACGTGCTTCTTTAGCCATATTTTGTAGACGAACACTTAAATCCACAAATCCAGCACAAACAATTTTCCCTGTTGCGTCAATGATTTCATCAGCGTGAAAATTGAGGGGAGGGGTGGTGTGTCCGACAATTTTTTCGTTTTGAATATAAAGGTCAGTAACGCAATCGAGTTCATTTGTCGCGTCAATAATTCTGCCGTTTTGAATTTTTAGTCCCATTCTAAACTTCCGCCTGCCGCATAAGCTGCATTTTTACCTTCAAAAAAATTGGTTTCGCCCAGATTAACTTTACTTGCATCGTCAAACCACGGGATTGGATTTTTGGTGTTGTACATTGGTTCTAAGCCAATGGAATCGAGGCGTTTATCTGCCAAACTTTGGATAAACCCTTCGATAATCGTATCGGTCAAACCCAACACGCCATCTGCAATAATGTATTTTCCCCACGCGATTTCGTGTTGGGTGGCGAGTTGAATTAACTCACGACATTCGTCAATCAATTTTTCGGTGAAAACGTGCGGAATTTCAAGCCGCAAGGTTTTCCACATGTTGATAAATAAATGCAAATGCGCCTCTTCATCTTTCTGAATAAGTTGAATCATTTTCGCACTGTTTTTCATTAAGCCTTGCCGTTCCAACGTGTAAAACGTCAAAAAACCATTGAAGAAATAAATCCCTTCGAGTGCGATATTGGCAACAACGGCTTTAACAAAATTTTCTTCTGAAAAACCGGTACCTAAAATTTCCGACGAGCGTGTGATGTATTCATTTTTCTCCGCCAAAACAGGGTCAGTATCGAACATCCAATAAATTTCTTCGGGGTCAAAACCGATGGATTCGATGATTTGCGCGTAAGATAAAACGTGTTGTGCTTCTTCCCACGCTTGGCGCGTAATGCACATACTCACTTCGGGCGAGGTGATATATTTGCCGATGTTTTTGGTCAAATTGTTGAGCTGAATACCATCTAAATTACTCAAAAATGCCAACGCTTTTTTATAGGAATTCAAATTTCCATCGGTTAAATGACCCATTGCGTACTGTTTTGCATCTTCGGATAAATCGACTTCGCGTTGATCCCACGCATTGTTTTGTTGTTGTTCTAATAATTGCATCGCCCAGTTGTATTTCACAGGGCGAATTTGCATCAAATTATTTACAGGGCCGTTGATTAGTTTTCGATCGTTGATACTAAATCTTTTTTCACTCATTTTTTGCTCTAAGGTTTAAATTTAAAAATTAAACTAAACGGACAACAGAATTAGCGGCTGCCCGTGTTCGTCAACTCACTGACAAGATTCACATTCTGGATTATCTATTGAACACATCGCCGCTGGCGCGTCTTGGCTAATGACTTCTTCGTAAGACAACTCGGAAATTTGTTGTTTTAAATAGTAGGTGGATTTAAGTCCAAGCTCCCACGCCAAGAAGTACCAATCTGAAATTACATTGCCTTTTACACCTGCTTTTTTAAACAAATTTACCGATTGCGATTGATCGATGTATTTTTGACGAACTGCTGCTGCTTTAATTAACCATGTTTGGTCAATTTCAAATGCGGTTTTACACAATTCCGGACGATTGTGACGCATCGCAGGGTCAACGACTTTAAATTTGCCCGATTTATTTTCTTTCACGAAAACTTGCTTGTAAATCGGTTCGATGCAAGGTGTTGTGCCAACAATATTTGCAATCGTAGCCGTTGGTGCAATCGCCATACAGTTTGAATTTCGCATACCGTGTTGTTGAATTTCAGTTCGCAATGTATCCCACGATTCAACATCACGGCTTCCATGTCGCCATTCATCGGGTAATTTTCGAGCGGTATCAATTGGCAAAATTCCGTGTGACCATTTTGAACCTTCATAACTTGTGTAACGCCCTTTTTCTTTCGCGATTTCCATCGACGATTTAATCGCCCAATACGAGAAATCTTCAAAAACAAAATCTGTCAAACGTAAATGCTCGTCGGATTCCCAATCGATGCCTTGTGAAATAATGTAATCCGTCCAACCCATTAAACCCAAACCAACGGGACGATGTTTTAAGTTTGAACGCCTCGCTTTTTCAGTTGGATAGAAATTCAAATCAATCACGTTGTCTAACATTCGCATTGCGATTGGAATGACACGAGGAAAATCGGCTTGCGTGCAAACTGAAACGTTAATTGAACCAAGGTTACAAACGGCTGATTCATCGTCGCTCGTATTCAGTGATATTTCTGAACAGAGATTACTTGAACGAATTACGCCGACATGATTTTGTGGATTACGACGATTGTGTTCGTCTTTGAAAGTAATTAACGGCGCACCTGATTCAACTAATGCCGTGATAATACCTTTCCACAATTCCATTGCATCGATAACTTTAATTGCATCGCCACGTTCTTCAGCGGCTAAATAATTACGTTCAAATTCTTCGCCGTGGGTTTCACATAATTCGGCATTTTTATGTGAACAAAATAATGACCATTTTTCACGGGCTTTGACACGCTGCATAAATAAATCATTTGCCCAAATATACGGGAAAATTTCACGCGCTCTTAGCCGTTCATCCCCATTGGGTTTTTTCAAATTGATAAAACGCTCAATGTCACCGTGCCACGGTTCTAAATAAGCGGCGAAAGAACCATTGCGCTTGCCACCATTATGAACAACGCAAGCTGACGTTGTGTAAGAATGATCAGCATCCACTTTTAAGTCATAAACAACCGCCGATGGTTCAACAGGCGTGATTTCTTTGATTCTTGAAAATACACAACCGTTGTGAACTAACCAATTAAATTTGGTTAACGCGGGAACATTGAGGGCTTTCGCCAATTTTTCAATCATTGGAATTCTGACTGAATACGCTGTGGTATCGGCAATTTCAACGCCCCGAATCGTTCTGTCCGTAACCTCTTTTACATTCGCTGCACTCGGACATTCCAATCGAAGCAGTAACAAGCGCAAACCTTCTACGAGTTGTAACGACGTGCTGCAAAATGTCACTTCTTTGCCGCGACTAATGTTGCCATCTGTTTCGATTAAGCCTTTGATTAGCGCAATTGTTTGAGATTCAGGCAAGAACATCATGGTTTCATGAATTCTTTTTTTACCGTCTTCGTTGTACAAATGTTCTCTATTGAAGGGCAGGTTAATAAACGAATCGGCGGTTATATCTTTCTCATCACCCAACATAATCCCGTACATTCGAGCATCGTCATCGGTGAAATTTTCAATCGGGCAAACCATTTTTGGAATCGGTTGAGCAACGTAATCGCCTACCTTTAGATTTTTTGCTTCAATCCAATTAGCATTTAACTTTCCTTTTTCAAGCGCATTTAGCGTGTCGTTGACGCTAGTTTCTAAATTCGCGCCTTGAATCGCATAAATTGGGTGTGCGTCGGTGACTTTTAATTTATCAATCGAATGTTTCACATCAATTTTGAGCATTGCCTCTTTTTGATCATAGTCACGCAACTCATAAACCGCATTAAAATCACCCCGCACACCCAAAACCATATCGCCAACAACGATGTTTTTGATTGTTTTAAAACCACTTTTGGTAAAAATTCGCGTATCGCCGTCAAAACATTGGTTCACAGAAACAGCGGTATCATTGAAAACTTTTAAATACGGGACAACGCCTGATGACATGCCGTGTGTGCTGCCAATTCCTGCACCAGCTGGGCGAACTCGTGTCCAATCTGTGCCGATACCGCCGGCAAATTTTGAGTACAACGCACATTCTGTCATCGTTGCAAAAATGCCTTTGCCAAAATTTACACCTTCTTGTTCTTCCCAAATGGAATCGTCGGTTGTCGTGACAAAGCATGAACTCATTTGCGAGAATTTCGTTCCAGCGTTGAATAAAGTTGGTGTTGAGCTAATAAATTCAAACTTTGACAGCACGTTATAAAATTCAATTGCCCATTTTGTACGGCTTTCAGGTGTTTCATTTAGCGCAATCCCCATTGCGACACGCATCCAAAAATGTTGAGGCATTTCAATAAGTTTTTGATTTTCATCACGCAATAAATAACGGTCATAAACCGTTTGCATCCCTAAGTATTTAAATAAATTATCGCGTTCAACATCGATGGCGGAATTTAATTCTTCTAAATCAAATGATTGCATTTCAGGTTTGATTTTACCTAACGAAATCGCGTTTGAAATATAGATCGATAACGTTGGATAAATCGTGTCTTGGGTGACTTCTTTGTAAATTTGTTGCAATAACAAACGTGCCGCAGCAAATTCATAATCAGTTTTGCCAACGTCGATTAAACTAGCTGCACTGTTAACGAGGGCAATGTGAATTTGCGAAGTTTTTATACCGTCGAAAAATTGAATATGAGCATTAGTTTCTATTTCAGACAATGAAACATCTAAGCCGTTGCAAGCCCATTCGACGGCTTTGTGAATTTTAGCGATAGCAATTTTTTGTGGTTCGCCATTTCGTTTTACTACGAGCATTTTTGATTACCTTAGTTAAAAATTTATTTTATTGAAGTGCGGAATAGGGGAGTTGTAGCGTTTTTGCGGGATGCAGTGATTAGCGTTAAAAATGTGCTTATCGCAATATGTGGATTGTATATTCAAAATAATCACAAGATGTAGGATTTCGTGATTTTAATTTTTGGCAATAATGAAAATCAACGAGTTGTAAATTTTGGAATCGGTAGGGGATGGCATTTAATAACGTTACATTATTTATTTAACATAATAACCATTATGCGAATCTTAATAACGTTCTGATTTAGCCGTTTTAAAATTAAATCGAAAACAAATATACGGTTTTTTTTTAATCACATTAAGCTATCGCAAAATTTCAACAACCAAGGCGGAAAAATGTTAGACGAAGTAATAAAAGCGTTTTTATTAGAACGCAAAAATGCGAAATTGAAAGGCGTTACTGACGTAGAGCAAATCCAAAAAATCGAAAACACTTTCCATCCTGAAAATTGGTTGTCAGAAGCGGCAAAACGTGCTTCGCAATTATCTTTAGTCAGTCATCCAAGTAAATTCACCCACCCTAGCGCAAAAACTAGCTCTATTATTTTTGAAAGTACATTTATCGCCGATGGATTTTTACGATCAGGCAATGTTGATTCGGAACTTGATGTTTTTGGCAACGCTGCCGCAATGGATGTTTATAAATTTCTATCACTCACGTTAGCAGACGGCAAAACGGTTTTAGCGCATTTAGAAGAAAACACCGATTTTATTCAACAGCAATTCAAATTCGCTTCCATCTCATTCGATGAATTACGTGACAATTTTTTAGCCATCAAACAAGATAAATTTTCAACAGTTCATACCAGTGGGCAAATCAAACAAGTCTATTTTCCTGTCGATGATGGTTATCACCTGCTTTCTGTTTTAACACCATCTGGATTGATGTTTAAGTTAAAAGAACGCCTCTACACAATTCGACCAACAAAAGAAATTAGAGACGCTGAAAAAAATAACGTATTTGATGAACACGGTTTTGATGAATTGCGTGATTTAACGATTATTGGATTTGGTGGAACTAAACCCCAAAACATCAGCGTTCTAAACAGTAAAAACTACGGCGAAGCGTATTTATTACTTAGCGTTCCACCTTCACTAAAACCCCGCGATATTCAACCGCCCTCCTCCGATTTTTTCAAAAACAGCATTTACCCAAAATTGTATAAAGCGAGTTTCAATAGGTTTAACTATTTGGTTAATCCTGAATTTGAACATGTGAAAAACAACATCGACAACCGTGATGAACGTGACGACATTATTTGTGCGGTTATCGATAATGTTATTGTGCGTGCATGGGCATTTCGACAAATTGATGCAGGTTGGTCAAACAAAACCACTTTGCCACATTATCAAAAAGTTTGGCTAGATAACGCTTTCACCGAGGAGCGCGAAAACAGTGATGAATGGTCAGAGAAAATTGTTGATGAATTAGCGCGTTGGTTTATTAGTAGCTATGAAAAATTACATAAGCAAATATTGGCAAGTGAAGACTTAATACGCATCAAATCAACCATTGAAGAAAATAGGGACAACTTGCTATGAGTAATTTAAAAACTATTTTGTTAATTCCGCATTTAAAAATTCAAAATGCCAACGCGCTTTCAAGTCCTTACACAATCGGCTTTCCAGCTATGACCGCATGGCTCGGCGCAGTTCATGCGTTGCAACGCAAATTGAATCAAGCAGGTTTTGAGCAGTTGAAATTTAAAAGCGTTGGGGTCGCGTGCCATGATTTGAATTTGCAAACACACAAAGGTCGCAGTGATTATGTGCATTCGATTATCAGCACAGGCAATCCGCTTGATAAAGACGGTTCGCGTCCCGCGTTTATTGAAGAAGCGCGTTGTCATTTGGATGTTTCGTTAATTGTTGAATGTGAAAATTTTCCTTGTGATGAAACTGGATTTTTACACGCGTTGCCAACGCATGTGCACCAACTCAAACTGGCTAGTGGCGATATTTTGGATTTTTCAGAAGTGGATATATTCAAAATTGATAACGAAGCCTCTCGTCGTACCTTGATGCGAAAGTTAATGCCCAGTTATGTGATTATCGAGCGACGCGAATTGATGATTGAAGCCATGAAAAATGGACAAAATGCGATAGATGCGTTGCTGGATTATTTGACGGTTAAGCATCGAAGCATTCAAACAGAATCGGGCGAGTGTGAATGGACGCAAAAACGTAAAACATCAGGTTGGATTGTGCCAATCGCCACCGGTTTTCAGGGTATCAGTGCGTTAGGCAAAGCTGAAAATCAACGTGATTTAACTATGCCTCATCGTTTTGCCGAAAGTGTTGTGACATTGGGTGAATTTGTTATGCCGCATCGCATTAAAACATTAGACCGAATGCTGTGGCGGTATCACGTCGATTTAGAAAATGATTTGTACCTCTGTAAAAACCTACCTATTTCAAAATAAGGAAAAATCTCATGGCTACGAAAAAAGATGATAAAGCGTCTGTTTTGGCGTTTGAAAAAAAGTTAGTTCCTTCAGACGGTTATTTGTATGGCACAACGTGGGATGAACGTTACACAAAAGCTGAACCACTCGAATTACGCGAAAAATCGGTGCGTGGCACAATTTCAAATCGTCAAAAAGGCGGGATTTTAAAAGAAGCAGAGATTCAAAAACCTAACTTACAAACCGTTGATAGTTGCTCGTTATCGCCAGAACACGATACGTTGAAATTGCATTTTACGTTGAAAGTGTTGAGTGGCGTTGAAACACCTTCGGCATGTAACAACGCGGCGTTTTATGAAAGTTATCAAACCGCTGTAAGAAACTATATTGAAAACGAAGGTTTTACTGAATTGGCTAAACGTTATGCCATTAACATTGCAAATGGACGTTTTTTGTGGCGTAACCGTGTTGGCGTTGAACAGCTTGAAGTTCATGTAAAAATATCTAATACGGAAACCGCGTGGACATTTGATGCACTAGATATTGGCATCAGCAATTTCGATTTAACGCATCCTGATATTTTAGATTTAGCGACAAAAATTGCTGAGGCATTATCGGGAAAAACGGAATTTTTACTTTTAGAAATTGATGCTTATGCTCAAATAGGTAGCGCACAAGATGTTTATCCGAGTGAAGAACTCGTTTTAGATAAAGGCAACAGTAAATCTAAAAAAAGCAAAATTCTATATCACGTTAAAAATAATGCGGCGTTACATTCTCAAAAAATTGGCAACGCACTTCGCACCATCGATACTTGGTATCCTGAATTTGCTGAACGTGGCAAACCCATTGCGATTGAACCGTACGGCGCGGTCACAAATTTAGGGCAAGCCTTTAGACATCCAAAAGATAAAGTCGATTTCTTCACGCTGTTTGATAAATTTACGCGTGGCACAACGCTCGATGACAAAGATTGTGAACATTATGTCATAGCGGTTTTAGTTCGTGGAGGTGTGTTCGGCGAAAGCGGCAAAGAGTAATCGATATGAAAGTTTATGTAGAAATTACGTTGTTACCCGATGTCGATATTTCATTCAATTTCCTTTGGCAAAAAGTCTATCAACAGTTGCATTTGAAATTTGTTGAAATGCAAAGCACATCCCCCCTGCCCCCCTTCAAAGGGGGGGAATTGCAACCCGTTGGTGTTTCGTTTCCAAATTATGATACGAAAGCAAATACGCTCGGCAATAAAATTCGTTTGTTTGCCCCACATTCTGAAATACTTGAACAGTTCAATGCGAAACAAATACTCAGAAAGTTAAGCGATTATGTTCACGTTACAAACATTCGTGACGTACCGTCGAATGTGAAAACTTTCGCGTGTTTTCAACGCTTGCAACTAAAAACAAGTAATTTACGTTTAGCACGGCGCAAAGCAAAACGTGAAAATATCGATGTTGAAAGCGTACTTTCTAATTTTCAACGTGTTGAAGAACTCAAAACGGTTGAACCTCCGTTTCTTTGGATTCAAAGTGCGAGCAACGGTGAAAAGTTCAAATTGTTTGTTGTTTATAACGAACTAGCAAACGATAATGTCGGCGGTTTTGGAACGTATGGCTTGAGTAGTAAAAGTACAGTTCCGATTTTTTGATTTATTTTCTGCCGAACAGGCAGCTTAGAAAAATTTTGTGCCGCGAGCAAATTTATCAAACAGGTTTTCTGCCGAATAGGCAGCTTAGAAAGATTTTTTAACCCAATTTTTTCGAGTTTTTTAAAAATTTAGGTAAATCAATTTGTTATGTCGCTAAAGAATTTTGATGGTCAAAATATAAAATCATTTATAACATCTTACTTACATTGAAGTTTTTTGGCGATTCGTATAGTTTTCTGCCGAATAGGCAGCTTAGAAAGAATGATGACGCGCCACCAAGTGACGACATTTGTTTTCTGCCGAATAGGCAGCTTAGAAAAATTGGGTCTACGCCGTCATTCATAGTTATCCGTTTTCTGCCGAATAGGCAGCTTAGAAAATCCACCCGATGTTCGCATAGTGATAAAAAAACGTTTTTTGCCGAATAGGCAGCTTAGAAAAAATGAATTCTGAAATTGAATTACAAGAAGTAGTTTTCTGCCGAATAGGCAGCTTAGAAAATGATAGCAGTTGTACCCGCTGATACATTGGTGTTTTCTGCCGAATAGGCAGCTTAGAAAATTGGTCGATACTTCTGCACCTAATTCCGTTTGTTTTCTGCCGAATAGGCAGCTTAGAAAGTATGAACCTAACTAAGCGGTTTAGTTTATCTGTTTTCTGCCGAATAGGCAGCTTAGAAATTACAGTGAACGCCTTGAAGTTTTGGCTCAAAGTTTTCTGCCGAATAGGCAGCTTAGAAATCAGCGGTACTGTCTTGAATATCTTTTAACAAGTTTTCTGCCGAATAGGCAGCTTAGAAAAATATCAGACAGTGAGAAGAGCCTGAAAAGGCGTTTTCTGCCGAATAGGCAGCTTAGAAAGCGCAGCAATCAGAATGCAACTGGGAATATGATGTTTTCTGCCGAATAGGCAGCTTAGAAATAATGCGGCAGACGGATTAAAGAATTTCACCAGTTTTCTGCCGAATAGGCAGCTTAGAAACTTGAATACCGTCTAGCGTCATTTCAACAGCGGTTTTCTGCCGAATAGGCAGCTTAGAAAATCACAGCATCGAGGCTCATAACCACTTTTAAGTTTTCTGCCGAATAGGCAGCTTAGAAACTTAAAGAAAGAAATCTTTAGTTTGTGTAGCCGTTTTCTGCCGAATAGGCAGCTTAGAAAATATCAAACAAAGTAATATGTGAAAGGGCAACGTTTTCTGCCGAATAGGCAGCTTAGAAATTAAGGTATCTTTGCCCGCATCACCGATTAACGTTTTCTGCCGAATAGGCAGCTTAGAAAACCCGTAAGCGTGTCATTGCCTAAACCGGCAAGTTTTCTGCCGAATAGGCAGCTTAGAAATTCTTACGCTTACAATTCTAAAACGGGCGCACGTTTTCTGCCGAATAGGCAGCTTAGAAATGTAACACGTTGTCGTTATAAACCCCGATTTTGTTTTCTGCCGAATAGGCAGCTTAGAAAAACGCTTCGGCTTTCTGGGTGAAAAAACGATTGTTTTCTGCCGAATAGGCAGCTTAGAAAAACGGGGCGGCGTGGCGGTACGCCCCGCGCTAGTTTTCTGCCGAATAGGCAGCTTAGAAATTTATTCATCTTTTTTATTGCCGTTTGGCGTAGTTTTCTGCCGAATAGGCAGCTTAGAAATATGCTGAGAAATCCAACCAACGGGATGACAAGTTTTCTGCCGAATAGGCAGCTTAGAAAAGCAAAAGTCCTCAAAATCGGTGCATCTTGCTTGTTTTCTGCCGAATAGGCAGCTTAGAAAATAATCAACGCGCTGGCTTTAAAATCTATTTCGTTTTCTGCCGAATAGGCAGCTTAGAAAAGACATCGCAACGCCTAGTCCAGCCATCACAGGTTTTCTGCCGAATAGGCAGCTTAGAAAAGACATCGCAACGCCTAGTCCAGCCATCACAGGTTTTCTGCCGAATAGGCAGCTTAGAAAAATACTATTGGCACTGGAGCTAAGACATTTGCTGTTTTCTGCCGAATAGGCAGCTTAGAAATTTTGATTCTCGTCCGCTCGGGTTTTATCTTCGTTCTCTGCCGAATAGGCAGCTTTTAGAAAAACAAAAAACAGACAGTTATTCTGTCTGTTTTTTTGTAATCATCCCAAACTGTTCAAAATACATAAAACCATTTCCGCTTTTTCGAACAGGCAAGCTAATTTCACCGTATCGCAACGTTACATCTCGCGTTGTCATTACTTTTTTCAACGCTAAATTTTCAATCAATTCTTCATAATCTCGATGTAGCCACAATCGGTTTCTTTCTGTTTCGGCTAAATCATCAGCGCGTTTAATACGATAAATTGCTTCTCTATCAATGAGTTTTCCATTGTTATTTTTTTCAACAAAGTGCCACGTTTCGCCGTCGTCAGATATTAAATATAGTTTCATTTGCTCTTCACCTTTACGAAATTCATTAAACGCCTGCGGCAACGCGGTCAAAAACCAGTGTGAACTTAACCAGCCCTCCAAATTTCCTGCACCTTTTTTGTCATAAGCCGTTAATAATTCGCGGGTAACGTGATGTTCTAAATCAATCAAATTGGTTTCAGGTTCAAGATTAACGCCACGTTGAATTCTAGGAATTGCGTTAATCGAATGCGTAATGACCGATTCGTCAATGAGCTGTTTTAAATCGTGCGAATCTAAACGGTGATGTTCTGATTCATAACCAGGTTTGTGAAAAACAATGTCGTCATCTTTTGAACTGAATAAACCTTTCAAATTGTATTGCAGCAATCCGATGTTCGGTGTTGTGGGGAATTTTTCGGGGCGATGACGCAAAACACGTCCAGCAAGTTGAATTATTGAACGATAAGACGATGGTTCCACAATTGCCCAATCGAAATCATGATCACGTCCGACTTCTTCCACAGGCGTTGCGACTAAAATAAAAATAACGTTTTGAGCAGAACTTTCTGTTAAGTGTTTGCGAATAATTGAATTCTCAAAAATAACGTGAGGATCTTTGCTATCGCGTTTCAAAACCGCATCAAGATGTTTTTCTTGTTCATGACGCATGAGCAAAATTTGTTGACTGTGATATGCCATAACTTTTACGTCAACATCATCTTGCCATTCACGTTGCAGCAAATATCTTGTTAATTCGACACACGGCGAAATATTTGCGATTCGCACCACACCGAACGACACTTGTTGTTGTGTTAGCGTATCGATTTCAAAATGTCGCAAATGCTGTTGCACAATCGATTGGGCGATAATTTCAAAATAGCCGATTTGCTTATTTTCGTCGGTATCGGTTGAGGCTTTGAGACTATCGAGCGAGATAATTTCGCCGATTCGTTGAGGTCGTTTTTTGGCGAGTTCTTGAACACGTTTAGTAATAAATTTAGTGTGATGTTTTTGAAATTCGTGATGACAACCTTCTTTGGCAATGATGGATTCGGTGTGCGTGTTAAATTCATCAATCCACGCACAACCCACTGTTTTTTTGATTTCCCGAAAAGTAGCGAAAATCTGCCAGCCCGCTTGGTACGCATTGAAATAGCCTTCCGCTAAATCAGGTGGAATGGTTGCTGAGGAAATCATCACTTTTCGCCCCAACATTCCCGCCAAATGAATCAGCCGACCAATTGCCACTAAATCGCTGCCATTAAAATCATCAATTTCATCGATAACTAAATCCGACGACATCAAACGCAGCGCGGGCAAAATGTATTTACCACCGCGTTTTGTTTCCGTTGCGCCCATCAAATGATCAATTGTGCAAGCTAAAACAGGCGCGTATAAAAATTGTCTATCGCGTTCTTGTTTAAGAATTGTGACGAAACCTTCAGTGGGAATGACATCGTAATCAATTTCACTTTCTAACAAACTTTCCTCAGAATTAGAACCGTTTGGATTATCAGAATCGTCGTCACGTGCTTGTTGTGCATTATTGAATCGATGCAAATCCATAATCGCATTTGAACCGATTAAAACCGCCAATTCCGAACTATCCAAACCGATTCGATGACGATATTCATCGCCTGTTTGCAATGTTAATGTTCGCAAACCTAACGCCAAAACATAACGCAAAGTCTCCGCATCAGGTGATAACGCTCGCATAACTTTGGCATTTGCAAACGTTTTGCCACAACCGGTGCTTGCCATATTCACAGCAAAAAAACCGTAATGCTGTAAATCTTGCGTTGCTTCGGTTTCGCGCCACGCTTTTATTTTCGCAACGGCGGTATCTTGCCATTCAAAACCATCTCGACTTTTTCGTTTGAGACGACGAATATCTTTTGCATATTCCAATTTTTCTTCGAAAAAAGGCAGAAATCGTGCGGCTTTCAAAGCATTTTTTGTTACACCAACTAAATGTTCATCGAGTTTTTGTTTAGATTCTGGTTTAGTTTGACCTGTTTTTTTGTAAGTATTTGCTATCGGTTTATAGCCAGTTTGCCATTTTTCATTAACCTCTTCTTTTGAAGAAAAAGAATAATCGCCCAGCATCAATGCCACTCGTGCGTGATGCAATATCAATCGCCATGTGCCGTTTTCAAGCGAACGTTTTGCTAAGGTTTCATTGGCTTGTGTTTCTTCTGCCCATCTTTTCGCTTGTTCAAGCCACTGCGGCGAGTGATTTGGTAAACCATTTGGAAAATCCAAACATTCTTCGATGTCACCATCATTTTGATAACCGAAATCTGCCGTAATCATTTGGAAAAGCGTGTTGAAATTTTCAAGCGTTTTTTCTTTTTGTAGCTGTTGTTTATGTTTATCTTTTAGTGATGGCAAATGATGATGCGACAAAATTAACCATGCAATCAAACTCGCAATTGGTGGTAATTCATCCAGTGGCTTTTCTATTTCAGATAAATTTTTAAATTGATTTTCGTTAATTTCACCTCTGGCTAAACGCGCTAACCATTGCGAATCCTCTTCTTTATTCACAAACGCATGAAGCAATAAACAAGAAACCCACTCATGGCGGAGTGGGTCACTGATTTTTGAATTGGGCTTTTTTTTTAGTTTTTTTTGAAAACATGCCGAGGCTTTGCCCCAATCATGAAATAACGCCGCCAGAGCGGTTAAACATTTAATCAGCGGCAAATAATTCCAATTATGTTTGTATGCGTCATCGATAGTTTCACAGCGCGTTGTATTCACGGGAACAAATCCTTGTTCGTTAAATTTAGTGCGATTTCCAACAATCCAAACTAATTCACTATGCGTTCGACCACGCATCCAATGACATGAAACAGCCGTATTTTTTGTCGCCGTTTTACGCAACAATTTTTTAACCGCTTGCAAACCTTCGTCAGTAATAATCGTTTGCCAAACATTTGTGCCGATTCGATTAGCAAAACTATCCAGCACACGACGTGTTTTATTTAGCGCATTTTTTTCGCATTGCGACACAAACGTGACCATCATATTGCACCACCTTCACGACTGATTTTTTTTACAGTATCAAACATAAAATCTAAGGCTTTATGTTTTGTGAACATTTGTAAAACCTGTTGTCGAAAATCTTGTTCTTTCATTTCTTCTTTCGCGCAAATAAACGCTTGCGGCAAAACAATCGCATCTTTAATCAAATCGGCAACATCAAAAACCAACGCACCACGTCGTGTTTTTCCGTGCATGACTGCAAAACCGTGTGGAATTCCAAGAACCCAAAGCGTCGTTGCACCTAGACCATACGCTAAATAATTTCCGTGATTTAGAAATTTGTTTGCATCATCGTCACCGTCTCGATTACGCACAAAACCGATTAGTTTTGTGTGACTAGCTGCGATTTTGTAGAGATGTTTGGTAAATGCTGCTTCAGCAGTCATCAATTTTGTGATGTTTTCGCTGAGTTCGATGTCTTTTTCAAAACGATTCATGGCTCGTTCAGTTTCCATATCGTCGATATAAAAACCGTCGTTTTGCAAATCTCTATCTTTAGACAAAACCTGTTGAATGTAGGCTAAACGGAGACGTTGAAATTGTTTAGCAACTTTTAAACGTTTCGATTCTTCAAACCAAAAAGACATCCAACCTTGCAGATATTCGGTTGGGCGATATTCATTTTGTGGTGAAAGCCATTCGACTTCGGTTGCAGCAATTAACGGTGTGCCTCCGCTTCCACTAAAACCAATGAGCACGCCTGCGGATGCCAACATTCGAACGGCGGCTTGTGTAATCGACGTTCCCATTCCCAGCAAAATAACCGTCGTATTTGCGATAGGAATGTTCCAGTATTGTTTTTCATTTTTCGCTTCGGTCAGATAAACCACTCGACCGTCTTTGACATTCACACGGCATTTTTCTAAATAAAAAATGTTGGCACGTTTGGAGTGGAGGATTGCCTTTAAATCAGTGAGGTGCTCCATTTCTTTTCCCTGTTTAATGATTGTTTATTATTGCCATTTTAGAACTAGCAAATTACGGATTTTCGTCGTGTTTCAAAATCTTACCGGTGTTAAAATGCCGACCGTCCTTTTAACCTACTTTTTGAAATCTAATTATGCAACCTTATATCCCGCCTCCCGAAGAAATCGATGACATTCCAGTCAAAGCATCTCCAAAATACATTCCACTTAAAGATCACGATACACCTGTCAAAGTTTTATTTACGGGCTACCTCTGCACTGTCGCAGTAGGTTATTTATTCGCACTTATCCAAATTTTATTCACCCACGGTATGGCTGACGGCAAATTTGGTTTGTCTGTCGATGACATTGTGTACAGCTATTACGGTAATCGCTCTGGTACAGTTTTAGAAACAAAACTTAACGGGTCAATGAAAGACAATGCGTCTGAACAAGAGCGTTTCGACATCATCCAATGGGTGCGAGACGGTGCAGATAAAGACGATTATATTGACGATGGAATTCAAAAAATCGTCGAGAACAAATGTGTTATGTGTCACAACAAAGACGCGGGTGGCTTGCCAGATTTGTCGAAATTCGAAAATGTAAAAGCCCTGAGTGCGGAAGATACTGGCGCAACTTTCGCCTCTTTGACGCGCATTTCTCACATTCATTTGTTCGGCATTAGTTTTATTTTCATGTTTGTTGGTATTATTTTTAGCTTCGCTGAAACGACGAAAACGCGCTTGAAATGTGTCGCAATTGGGATGCCGTATATCTTTTTGATTGCAGATATTTTATCGTGGTGGTTGACCAAAATTCACCCGATGTTTGCGATGCTCGTGATTCTTGCGGGTATGGGAATGGGCGTGTCTTTTGTTTATATGTGGATGGTTTCGTTGCTAGAAATGTGGCTCTACAAACCTGTTTTTGTTAGCGGCTTGGGCATGCACTATTTGCAATGGCGTGATAACGTGAACTCAGAGACAGTTGGCAAAATTGCTGATTTCATTTTCGGTTTGTTCAAAAAAATTAAACAATTTATTTGCACATACGCGATGACAACTGCCCTGCCCTTATTGAAAAAGTTGTGGGACTTTTTGCTCAGTAAAATCAAAAAGTAATCCACATTTTTAACTTTTATTTTTGCGCGATAACGGCTTGGTCGTGTCGCGCATTTCTTTTTGAGTCATTATGAAATTTGCCCTACAAATAAATTCTAGTCCTTATCATTCGTCCGCAAGTTTAACTGCCTATCATTTTGCCGCCGAAGTTTTAGCACAACACCATGAAATTTTTCGTGTTTTTTTCTATCACGATGGCATTTATCACGCGCTTAAATCTGCAAATCCACCAGATGACGAACTTTCGATTTTTAAATGCTGGTCTGAACTCGCGCTAAAACACGATTTAGATTTAGTCGTTTGCATTTCTGCCGCACAACGGCGTGGATTGGTAGACGGAAATGTCGCAGATGGTTTTCGATTAGGGGGTTTAGGGCAATTACTCGAAGCTACGATTTTAGCGGATAGATTTTTAATTTTTGGATGAAACAGAATGAAAAACTTTTTATTTGTGTTACGTAAACCAAGTTATGACGGGCTTTATGTTCAGGAAATCGTCGATATTATTTTGACGACGGCAGCATTTGAACAGGAGGTAAGTATTTTATTATTAGACGATGCTGTTTTTCATTTGAAAACGAATCAAAATGCTCAAAATTCTGGCTATAAAAACACGTCCGTATTACTTGAGATTTTGCCGACGATGGATGTAAATGACGTTTTTGTTGAGGTTGAATCATTAGCAGAACGCGGTTTAAATGCAGAAATACTGGCGCAATCGGTGCAACTTAAATCACGCGCCACCATTGCTGATTTTATGACGCAATTTGATGTTGTTTTTGCAGGTTAAACACTGGTTTTAATTACTTCTATCCAACTTTCGATAACCGATTGCTTCGCTCAAATGCTGAATTTCGATATTCGGCGAATTTGCTAAATCCGCAATCGTCCGTGCTAGTTTTAAAATCCGATGATACGCCCGATTCGACAACCCAAATCGCTCCATTGCTTGATCTAACAACCGATGACTTGAATCTGATAATTCGCACCATTGCTTCACTTCTTTAGCACTCAATGCCGCATTCGCCTTACCTGCACGCGAAATAGCAAGATTTCGTGCTGCAACAACTCGCGCTCGAATCGTGGCACTACTTTCTTCGCCGTCAGGCGAGCCACGACGTAACACATCATGCGGCACACGAGGAACTTCGAGGTGCATATCGATTCTATCTAAAAGAGGTCCTGAAATTTTCGCCCGATACCGCCCAACTTGTTCAGAACTGCAATGACACCGTCCTGACGTATCGCCTAAATAACCACATGGACAGGGATTCATTGCGGCAATCAATTGAAAACGCGCTGGGAAATCCACTTGCCGTGCCGCGCGTGAAATCGTGATATGCCCTGTTTCTAACGGTTCACGCAATACTTCCAACACCTTACGATCGAATTCAGATAATTCGTCTAAAAATAATGTGCCGTAATGCGATAACGAAATTTCTCCCGGACGTGGATTGCTTCCGCCACCGACTAAAGCTGCCGCCGATGCTGAATGATGGGGCGCACGATATGGCGGTCGTAACCAATTCGCTACATCCAATCCTTGATCACTAATTGACGCAATTGCGGCAGTTTCTTGTGCTTGCTCTTCGGTGAGCAGCGGTAAGATTGTCGGCATCCGTGAAGCTAACATCGATTTGCCTGTTCCAGGCGGTCCTAGCATCAGCAAGTTATGTGCGCCAGCTGCCGCAATCTCAAACGCGCGTTTCACATGATATTGCCCATGAACGTCAGAAAAATCTAACTCGTGCAAAATTTCCGTGGGTTGCGGTTGTTGATACGTCGTTTGAATTTGCGTTCGTCCATTCAAATGAGCGCAAACTTCTAGCAAGTGTGCAGCAGGTAAAATCTCTACATTTTTAACTAATGCGGCTTCAGCGGTATTTTCTTTGGGTAAAATCAGTTGCCGATTGCAATCACGCGCTCGAATCGCAATCGGCAACACACCAATAACTGGACGTAATTCACCGCCTAAAGACAGTTCACCCACACACTCATATTGTTCAAGGTTTTTGCTCGAAATTTGTCCACTCGCCGCCAAAATACCTAACGCAATCGCTAAATCAAAACGTCCACCTTCTTTTGGTAAATCTGCTGGAGCAAGATTCACCGTGATACGTTGTGCGGGAAAATCGAAACGGCAATTTTGAATCGCCCCGCGCACGCGGTCTTTGCTTTCCTTCACCGCCGTTTCAGGTAAACCAACGATATTTAACGCGGGTAAACCATTCGCCACATGAACTTCAACGGTAACTAAAGGTGCGTCAATGCCAGAACGTCCACGACTGTAAATGACGGCTAATCCCATTTCAATCTCTTAATTTTCTGTTGGCACGGTGGACGGTTCTAACGCGGCAACTCGTTTTTCGAGAGCTTCTAAATTGGCGCGAGTTTTTGCTAACACCATTTTCTGCACTTCAAATTCTTCACGAGTGACTAAATCTAATTTTCCCAACGCACTTTGTAAAATTGCCCGAAATGTTTTTTCTAAATCTTCTTTGATGGCGTGCAAGCCTGGCGGAATAACACTCGCTAAACGGTTTGCCATGTCATCAATGGTTTTGGTATCGAACATAAAAAGTATCTCTAAAAGTTAGGCAAAAAAGGACAAGAATTACGCAAACGCCTTTTTGAAAAATTCGGGTTGCGCCATTGCTGCGTGGTGAATGTCGAGGTTGTAATAAATCGTATCAAAATCTTTATTCGCACAATCCTCGGCGCGGAAAATTAATTCTGCTTTGCTAGCAATCGTTCCACTCCACCAGCCAGACGGATAAATACATTGTGGGAAAAACAACGTTTGTTGATGACTAAAACCAGCCGTTTGCATTGCACTACGCATATCTTTGATTAAGTCCAAATGTAATAACGCGGATTCGCTTTGTTGAATCAACATCCCATCTTCCGCTAAACATGCGACGCAATCGCGGTAAAATGCCTCGCCGAATAATCCTTCTGCCACACCAACGGGGTCGGTACTATCAACAATAATTAAATCAACCGAGTTTGGTGCCGCATCTTTGAGCCATTGAATGCCATCAATAAATTTTAAATCTGCACGCGAATCGCCGTTTGATTCACATAATTCTGGGAAGTAAATTTCAGCTAAACGAGTTACACGTTCGTCGATGTCAATCTGCACTGCTTCTTCGACATTTTTGTGTTTTAAAACTTCGCGCAACGTACCGCAATCACCGCCGCCAATAATCCAAACACGTTTTGGATTTGGATGTAAAAACAATGCGGGGTGGCTCATCATCTCATGATAGAAAAAATTATCACGCGTTGAAACCATCGTGCAACCATCAATCACCATCAATTTGCCAAACGTTTCAGTGTCATAAATTTCTAAATGTTGAAAATCAGATTGTTCTTCGTGCAGTTTTTCTTTAATTTTGAGTGAAAATGCCGTACCCGTTGACAACATTTGTTCAGTGAACCATTTGTTTGAATTCATTATGCTAAAATCCTGAAAGTTAAAAAATAAGTAAGTCGCTATTATAGTTGGATTCGCGCTTTGCTTGCACCTTGAACCTTTGACCTTAAAACACAAACTATGCAAATTCATTTAATTGCTGTTGGAACAAAAATGCCTTCTTGGGTTCAACAAGGCTATGACGAATACGCAAAACGTTTACCGCGAGACTGTGAATTGGTATTAAAAGAAATTCCCGCTGGCAAACGTGGCAAAAATAGTGACGTGGCTCGAATTATAAAAGATGAAGGCGAACGAATGTTGGCAGCAATTCCGCAAAATAGCCATTTGGTGACGTTAGATTTGGGTGGAAAATTGTGGACAACGATGGAATTGTCGCAAGCCTTGGCGCGATGGCAAAGCAATGGACAGCACGTTTCGTTAGTGGTTGGTGGCGCGGACGGTTTAGCAGATGCAGTGAAACAAAATGCACGGGAATCGTGGTGTTTATCGAATCTCACATTTCCGCATCCGTTAGTGAGAGTTGTTATGGCTGAACAGTTATATCGTGCATGGAGTATCTTGCAAAATCATCCGTATCATCGATAAAAAAAGTGGCATTGCCAACTGTGTTGCCACAGCGGACAGATGCCACTTTGAAACATCAAGCGTAAAAACTAGATTAGAGAATTAAGTCATCTGCTGTGAAGACTTTTACGCCGGTTAATTCAACTGCAAATTCTGGTGCAATATCAGCATCGGTGCTGACATATAACATGCTAGGAACACCTTTAGTTGCAGCTTCAAACCAAACTTTTCCAAGACCCTCACCTGGAACCAAATCTGCTTTATTCACAAATTCCAACACCAGAGGAACTGCTGTAGAGGCGGCAGCAGTTGGGTCAACAACAACTGGTACTGGAGCTGTCACTGGCACTGTCACTGGCGCGACAACAGGTGCAGCTGGGTCAACAACAACTGGTACTGGCGCTGTCACTGGCGCGACAACCGGTGCAGTTGGGTCAACAACTGGTACTGGAGCTGTCACTGGCACTGTCGCGACAACCGGTGCA
>JAQTOX010000145.1 GCA_028713055.1 Methylococcales bacterium
CCACCCAAACCGGTTTCCAATCGCCTTGAATCAAATTCAAATCGTGACCCAATTTAACGCGTAACGCCCCCATTGCTTCATTTACAACAGTCGTTTTGTCTGCACCGAAGAAAATTAAATCGCCATTTTGTGCGCCAGTTTTCGCTAACACATTTGCCCAAACCTCAGCCGGTGCAAATTTCACAATCGGCGATTGCAAACCATCAATGCCTGCATTCAAATCGTTGACTTTGATATATGCCAAGCCTTTCGCGCCATAAATGCTGACAAATTTGGTTAATTCGTCGATGTCTTTGCGGCTTAATAATTCGCCACCATTCGGAACGCGCATTGCCGCAACGCGACCTTTTGGGTCATTTGCTGGCGCAGAAAAGACTTTGAATTCCACATCTTTCATGAATTCGCCAATATCGACGAGTTCCAACGGAATGCGTAAATCTGGACGGTCAACACCAAAACGCGACATCGATTCAGCATACGTCATGCGTGGAAAAACTGCATCGAGTTGCACGTTAATGACTTTCGCAAACAACTGACGAATCATCTCTTCCATCACATTCATGATTTGTTCTTCGGTCATGAACGAGGTTTCAATATCGAGCTGAGTAAATTCAGGTTGGCGGTCAGCGCGTAAATCTTCGTCGCGGAAACAACGCACTACTTGATAATAACGGTCAAATCCCGCGATCATCAGCATTTGTTTATAAAGCTGGGGCGATTGTGGTAAGGCGAAAAATGAATTTTCGTGCGTGCGGCTTGGCACAATGTAATCGCGTGCGCCTTCTGGCGTGGCTTTAGTTAAATAAGGCGTTTCGATTTCGAAAAAGTCGTTATCGTCCAAATAATTTCGCAATACGCGCGTCACATCACGGCGCACTTTCATTTTTTCCTGCATTGCCGTTTTACGCAAATCCAAATAACGGTAGCGCAAACGCAATTCTTCATTCACTTCGATGTCGCTTTCAATCGGGAATGGCGGCGTTTCGGATTCATTCAAAACAACGATGCTTTTCGCCAAAATTTCGATTTCGCCTGAGTGCATATTTTTGTTAATCGTGCCTTCGGGACGATGACGCACTACGCCTGAAATTTGCAAAACGTATTCGCTGCGGACGTGTTCAGCAATGGCAAATTGTTCAGCTAAATCGGGATCAAAAACAACTTGCACTAAACCCGCGCGGTCGCGTAAATCAATAAAAATTACACCGCCGTGATCGCGGCGGCGATGCACCCAACCACAAATTGTTACAGTTTGGTCAAGTTGTTGAGTGTTCAATTCGCCACATTTGTGGGTACGCATAAGTTTTTCCTGTTGAGGTTAAAAAGAAGATTTTTGTAATTATTGGCAACCGCCACCCGAACAGTTGCCAGAGGAACAACTTGACGGTGCAGAATCGGTGGCGACATTTTTTTTCGCGCCGCTTTTGAAATCAGTTTCGTACCAGCCAGAACCTTTTAAGCGAAAACCCGCTGCCGAAATTTTTTTAACTAATTCCGATTTTTCGCACACGGGGCAATCTTTTAATGGTTCAGCACTTAATTTTTGCAAGGCTTCGTGTTCGTGACCACATGCTTTGCATTGATATTCGTAAATGGGCATTTTTGTAACTCCAAAAATAGAAAAGATGACGCTAATTATTCATTTTTCAAGGCGATAGCCTATAGAATGTGTCTATTTTACAGATTTAGGATGCAATTATGAAAACATTGACCATTACTCGCCCAGATGATTGTCATTTACACGTTCGTAACGGTGCAATTTTAAAAACCGTTTTGCCGCATACGGCTCGCCAATTTGCACGGGCGATTATTATGCCAAATCTCAAACCGCCGGTAACAACCGTTGCACAGGCTTTAGCTTATCGAAATGAAATTTTGCAAGTCATTCCAGAAGGTGTGAATTTCACGCCATTGATGACATTGTATTTAACGGCGGCAACAACGCTTGAAGAAATTAAACGTGCCGCTGAATGCGAACATGTTTATGCGTTTAAGCTTTATCCAGCAGGTGCAACGACCAATTCGGATGCTGGTGTTGCCGATGTGACTAAAATTTATCCCCTGCTCGCTGCGTTGGAAAAATACGATTTGCCGCTGCTCATTCATGGCGAAGTGACTGACGAAGATTGCGATATTTTCGACCGCGAGCGCGTTTTTATTGAACGTTATTTGATAAACATTGTTGAAAATTTTCCAGCGTTGCGAATTGTGTTGGAACACGCAACCACAAAAGATGCTGTTGAATTTGTAAATTCTGCAAACGATAAAATCGCCGCCACGATTACGCCGCAACATTTATTGTTTAATCGCAATGCTATTTTAGCTGGTGGGATTAAACCGCATTATTATTGTCTACCGATTTTGAAACGGGAAGCGCATCGCCAAACGTTAATTAACGCGGCAACTAGCGGTAATCCAAAGTTTTTTTTAGGCACAGACAGTGCGCCACATTTGACGCATTTAAAAGAAAATGCGTGTGGTTGTGCGGGTTGTTACAGTGCGTTTGCGGCATTGGAACTTTATGCACAAGCCTTTGAACAAGCGAATGCGCTTGATAAATTGGAAGGCTTTGCAAGTTTTTACGGCGCAGATTTTTATGGTTTGCCGAGAAATGTTGAAACAGTGACGTTAGAAAAAACAAATTGGACAGTTTCGGCAAGTTATGACGAAATAACGCCATTAAAAACGGGTGAATTGTTGTGTTGGAAAATGATTTAATTATTTGTTTTTTCAAAAAAAGCTGTTTATATCCGTCCAAGAATAATGAATTTTTTTGAAATAAAAATTGACGATAAAAGGCTTGCTGGTTACCATGTGCGCTCTTGGTTCTGCGAACTAAGTCATTTCAAACAAAGATTATTCGGGGTATAGCGCAGTCTGGTAGCGCGCCTGCTTTGGGAGCAGGATGTCGGGAGTTCGAATCTCTCTACCCCGACCAGCTTTGCGCTTGTAGCTCAACTGGATAGAGCACCAGCCTTCTAAGCTGGGGGTCGCAGGTTCGAGTCCTGCCAAGCGTACCAATAAAAAAATCCTCATTTTGCAGTTTTACACATACGCTATGGTGAGCGTAGCTCAGTTGGTAGAGTCCCGGATTGTGATTCCGGTTGTCGTGGGTTCGAGCCCCATCGTTCACCCCAATTAGATCAAATGTTTTTCTTCATTACAAATTTTGCAATTTCCTACAAATTGAAATCGTGCAAAGATGCTCAGATGATAAATGCGACGTAGCGTTTAACCACGTCGTAACTCTACTCCAACCAGCCAATAGCTGTAAGATATGCAAACCATGCAGACTCGCTTTTTGCTATGCTTGACTATCACAACCTTTCTGTCCACGACTTATTGTCAGAACATCATCATTCAACAGACTGATTAAATTCTTTTTACCCGAACTTCATCAGCATAGACGTTGTAAATCAATTTGATTCAAATTGACAACTTTGATTGAGCATTAAACCTATGCCTTCCCCGAGATGCTAGACTTTTTTATGTGTGTCCAATTGAATTTTTAAGCCGTTAATTTTTCGTCGTCCGTAGTGATGATTTGCTTATCATGGTTTGGCTCCTTTTCGGAGATACCTCCACATAAATAACTGACCATAAATCATCACTAAATATCTCCAAACTAAAAGCAAGGTGTTTTGCGGCATTTTTGATAACATGGTGCTTTTTCGTTGTGTTCAGTTCAAATTTTCGAGTTTTTATGCACAAGATTTCCATTCAAACATTGTTAATCATCGTGATGAGTTTTGTACTTATCGCCATATTCGCGCCAATGACATTTGTTGTGCTTAAAGAAAATAACGAAATTAACTTGTTACGCCAAGAACAAGTCGGTACGGCTCTGATTCCTAAAATTCAACGCATCAATATTTTGCTCGCGCAACACCGTGGCACTGCAAATCGTTTACTAAATGGTAATCAAGATGTGCGATCCGTATTAACTGATTTAGACAATCAAATTACTAACACATTTGCTGACCGTATTATTCAATGCCAAGCTCAGAATATTGTTTTACCTTGCGAACAATTGAACAGTTTGCAGGCGAAATGGCAAATTCTCAAAAATAATTACCGCTTGCTAGCCACCAATGAAAGTTTTGCTCAACATTCGTTACTAATTGCAGACATGTTAGCATTTTTAACAAATATTGCTGACAGCAGTAATTTGAGTTTAGATAGCCAATTGTCCAGTTATTATCTTATGAATAACATGGTGGAAACGCTGCCACATTTAATTGAAAATATCGGGCAATTACGCGGTTTTGGCAGTGGTTTAATGGTGAAGTCGCACCTCATAACTACTGCCGAAAAAATCGAAATCACAAAACTGTTGTACAGCGTGCAGTTGTCAATGAGAGCAATGAATTTTCAATTAAACAAAGTATTTATTGCATTGCCCTCATTTGAACAAACCCAGCGCGACAATTTTAAAGAAAATCGGTACAAAATTGACCAATTTCTATCGACTGTTGAACGATACGCCGTTCGTCATGAAAGTACACTAAGCGACGAAGCATTTTATAATCAAGCTCTCGACGTGATCACGCAAATTATGACGTTATATACGCCGGTCGCAAACGCATTAAATCAAGAATTAAATCAGCGCATTGAGGTTTTATTATTCAAACGCTATTGTATTTTTACAGGTGCATTTTTCTTAATTTCATTACTGGTCTGTTTTTTATTCCATTTTAAAAAACGTTTGGATGTTTTAAATCACGCAATTGACTGTTTTGAACAATTGAGTATCGAAAATTACGATCATCCGATCACCATTAAATATCATGACGAAATCGGGCAACTCCTCGCCGCTTTAACATTGATGCGAAATCGCCTCGCGAATAATGTTGAACAATTTAAGCACAGTATTTCACGCTTAACGGAAGCGCAACGTATCGCTCATTTAGGTGATTGGGATTGGAATGTAGAAACGGATGAATTACATTGTTCGAACGAAGGGTATCGAGTTTTAGACATCATAGAAGATATATCTATGTGGAACTTAAATCGTTTTTTGAACCGAATTAAAACCTCTGACCGTGATAATGTCGCTGCAACATTAGCTCACGCGCAACAAATAGCGGGGAATTATGACGTTGAATATCGAACAAATTGTGACGATGGCGAACAAAAAATAATTCATCAACGTATCGAAAGTCACGCAAATGCTCAGGGGAAAATTGTGCGTTTGGTCGGCACACTGCAAGACATAACGCTTCAACGTGAAATGGAAGTGAAAATTAGACTTGCTGCCGAAGTTTTTGACAATGTCGGTGAGGCAATTGTTGTCACAGATAAAAATAATAGAGTTACGTTAATTAACAACGCATTTAGCAAAATCACGGGCTACAGCCCAAAAGAAGTAATTGGACACAATCCGAATTTTTTAAGTTCGGGTAAGCACGATGCCGATTTTTATAAAAAAATGTGGATAGGTATTAACACGATAGGAATGTGGAAGGGTGAAGTATGGAATCAACGAAAAAATGGAACGCTCTACCCTGAAATACTGACCATTACTACGATACGAAATAATGCTGGTGAGATTATTAATCACATCGGCATTTTTTCAGATATTACAGTTCAAAAACGCGCCATTGAACAAATCGAATATCTAGCAAATTACGATGCGTTGACCGGTTTAATGAATCGCAGAGCGTTAGAAATTGCAGCAAAACAAGCGTTAATAAGTACCAAACGGTATCAACAATTACTGGCGTTATTGTTTATCGATTTAGATGGTTTTAAAGCTGTGAATGACAATTTAGGGCATGACGTGGGTGATGAAGTGTTAAAGGTTGCCGCTGATCGATTGAAAAAAACGGTACGAAAATGCGATTTAATCTCGCGTTTAGGCGGTGATGAATTTGTAGTTGTGTTAACAAATCTTAGTGATGTCAACAGTATTTCATCA
>JAQTOX010000025.1 GCA_028713055.1 Methylococcales bacterium
TTAACACTCGGCGTATGACACATCACACAATCTCGATTCACAATCGGCGCAATGTTTTCGTTATAACCCGTTTCAGTCGCACCGGTTTGAATCCATTTTAGAATCACATCTTGGTCGCTTTTGATTTTTAGATTCGGAGCCATAATGCCCTTTACTGCTGTTCCTAAACGAGTTTGCGTTGTCGAACCATAATAACTAATCACCACATCTTCAACTGACAGTCCCGCTTTGCCATCCAAACCTTGATGCGTGTAATACATATTCGCCAACGCGGCTAAATAGCCTAAACCAATCGTGAGCAAAAAAACCGTATTCAAAATGCGTTCGCTAATCGAAATGTCTTTGAAGCGAATAAAACTTTTCTCTGCCATAAAAATCTCCTAAAAAGAAAGGCGTTCAATATTTTCTTTTGAACGCCTTATTAAATGTGTGATTCGTGTGAATTAGAATGCCAACATTCCGTTCAACATAAATGTGTTGTTATCTGAAGTTTTTTGCGTTGAACCATTCACCTTTGCAAAACCTATATATTGCAAACTGGTACGCAAATTTAACCATGGCGCGAGAATCGAACCGCTTTTTCCAAACGGAATATAAACCAATTCGGCAGTGTAATAATCGCTGTTTGGTTTACCAATATCGTAAGAGGTTGTTCCATCATCAGCGGTATTCAATGTCGCAACATTTGAACCTTTAACATTGTTATAGGCGAATGTTACGCCGTAAGTTTGGTCAAATGTGTAAGACGTATTGAATTTAAAGGTATTTAAATAGGATTTTGCATTTGGATTTAAACCGTTATTAACATTCCACGCCGATAATTTTTGATCTTCGTAAATGTAGGTCGATTTGACTTCAAAAATGTGTTTTGGATTTGCCATATATTGATATGTCGCATCAAACGCAATATCCGTATAACGATCACTCGTTCCAGCAGTGTGGTCACGTCCGGCAAAAACATCCGCTATCATGCCGTAATGACCCACGGCGAAAAAGTGACCTTTCCAGTCTTTTTGTAATGCCACTCGCCAATAAGGTGCTGCGCCATCGACTTCCATTCTGTCACCTGTTGGAATGCCAATACCTTTTTGAATGCCATTGGATAAACTTGTATAACCACCGGCCTCCAAATACAACAAATTATCAATCATAGTATAAGCCGTCGCGCCACCCACTTGTGCGCCTAGCCCACCATCAATCAATGCGCTTGTACCCGCTCCAGGTTGTAATGCACTACCGTTATATGGAAATCCCCATGCAGTAGTATTCCATAAATCTTGAACCGTTGGATTATTATTCACTGAAATCCCGTAAGTGACGGGCGTATTCATAATATCCATATTGTCGGCAAAACGAATATCAGTGTTATCCATTTGAGCAGTTTTTGCTACACCGTCGTAAGCAAATTCAGCAAACGCACCGACTTTGCCATAAACTTTTCCCGCATAAAACGCATTCACACTATCGAATGTGAAATTGTTATTTTTGTTGTAGCCAACTGGCACGTCAGTTTGGTCTTTATTCGTATTGGTAAAAGAACCCGAAATCAATGCACTGACCGCTGGAATATTAGAGGCTTTGCCTCCGCCCATCGTATAACCACCCAATTTAAAATCACGACCAAATGGCGTTAAGTTTGGACCGAAAGACTGTGTGTGACATTGACTACACGCCGCACCAGTTTGACGGGTGAAACTTGGTAATGCACTTGCCTCAAAACTGGTAAATAACGTTGTCGATGCCACCGTTACGAGGGAAATAGAGAGAGATAACTTTTTTAGTTTTAGCATGATTACTCCTTGAAATTGTAAATTCTAGCATGGTAATTGAAGCAATAAATGAGCCATCATTGCCTATATTAATTCCGAATTTACAGTTCGTCGGATGGATGTCACAACCATGAGATCCATCACGACATTGTCATTTATTTACCGCTTTTTAGAACACCCACGAGCCATTTTATTTCATCAGGCTCTAATGTCGATTTCCATGATGCCATTGCTGTGCCTTTTCGACCATTAGTAATCGTCGTAATCAGTAACTCATCAGTTTTGCTTGCTAATGCTTCGGGTTTTAGTGGAGGTCCCATTGCACCTTGTAATGTCGCACCGTGACATCCACCACAACTATTTTGCAATAACGCACGAATTTCAGTTTGACGTTCTGCCACAGGTTCTGCAGCTAAACAACTACTAGAAATACATAGTAACAATAATAATTTTTTCATTTAATTACCCTTTGGTTAATGTTCGATTTTGGTTTAGCCATATTCTAAAACGGCGTAACATGGTATCACACGATGCCTCAATTTCTTATAACAACTACTTGAATTTATTAAGTTTAATTTAATTTTAAAATGGTTGTTTTCAACCTATCGGCGGTTGTTATGAACCATAAAAAATCGAAAAAAAAGCCCATCTAAAACTAGACGGGCTTTTTTAAATTTTAAAAATCGTTAAAAACTAGCCGTTTATCAAATAATGTACAAAAATACTGCCTGCATAACCCGCTGCAATCGCAGGAGTCCATTTCAAATGGCTAAAAAATGTATATTTGTGATTTGATGCGCCCATTAACGCTACACCTGCCGCTGAACCTACTGATAATAATGAACCACCTACGCCCGCGGTCAAAGTCACGAGTAACCATTGATATAAATCCATATCTAAACTCATGTTTAACACGGCAAACATCACAGGGATGTTATCCACAATCGCCGAAATTAAACCCACTAAAATGTTCGCTGTTGTCGCGCCTAAACCGTCATACATCGCGCCAGACAACAATTCTAAGTAACCGATATAACCTAAACCACCCACTGCGAAAACTACACCGAAGAAGAACAATAACGTATCCCATTCTGCGTGCATGACTTTGTTGAAGATGTTGAAACCATCATGATCGCCTGCTTTATGCGCTTGAATTTTCAAGTAGTAACCGAACAACATTAACACGGACAAACCTGTCATCATGCCCATAAAGGGTGGAAGATGGAACACTTGTTTGAAACTAACGGCTGATGCGATTGTCATTAAGAACATACCGCAAATAATCAACGCACCAGGTTTCAATTGCACAGCTTCTTCATTGGTTGCTTTCGGTTGTTCATTCGGAACAGCCCAATACATAATCGCTGCTGGAATCGCATAATTCGCTACAGACGGTAAGAATAATTTAAAGAAATCAAAGAATTCAGCATATCCTGCTTGCCAAACCATTAACGTGGTAATGTCACCAAACGGACAGAATGCGCCACCTGCGTTTGCCGCAATAACCAAGTTTACAAAACCAATACTAACGAATTTCTCATTGTCTGCACCCACTGCCATAACTACCGCGCCAACTAATAATGCTGCCGTTAAGTTATCCGCAACTGCTGATAAGAAAAACGTAATGATGCCTGTAATCAAAAATAATTGACGATAACCAAATTGTTTTCTGACCAACCATGAACGTAAGGCTTCAAATACATTGCGTTCAGCCATTGAATTGATATATGTCATGGCAACTAATAAAAACAACATCAATTCAGCATATTCTTTTACGTCATGCTCAAATGCTAAGTGCATTTCGTGTGTTGGTACGCCTTTTTGTTGTGCTAAAAGTGCTGCGTGTGCCCAAATAATCCCTGCCGCTAAAATAACGGGTTTCGATTTACGCATGTGCGTAAATTCTTCGGTCATTACAAAACCATAAGCAATGATGAAAATTAACACGGTATAAATTCCGCGTTCAGTTCCCGTCATATCTAAATTTTGAAAACCTTCTGCAAATGCCAATTGCGGCACCAGCAAGGCTAACAAGGTTAAAACGATAAACTTCATATATCCCCCCACTTTATTTTTAAAAATTAAATAAACATCAAACGATTATGTTATCACCAAACGAATAATTTTTGTCATTTTATGGCGCGTACTATATGATTGCGGCTCACTTTTACCGCCTTTTGTAGGCTCCGAAATTCATTCAAATGTATCAATATAATCACAACGATCAAATTCTCATTGAAGAACGAGTCGCGCAATTCCGGCGGCAGACAGAACAGTTTTTAAACGGCGAAATTTCCGAAGATGGTTATCGGAATTTGCGTTTGAGAAACGGCGTTTACATTCAAAAGCATTCGCCTATGTTGCGTGTCGCCGTTCCTTACGGCGTTTTAAATTCAAAGCAATTGCACAAACTCGCCCACATTGCACGGACGTACGACAAAAATTATTGCCACGTCACAACACGCCAAAACGTGCAGTTCAACTGGCCAAAATTAGAACAAATTCCTGATATTTTGGCTGAACTCGCTGAAGTGCAAATGCACGCAATTCAAACCAGCGGTAATTGTATGCGTAACACTACCAGCGACCATTTAGCGGGTGTGTGCGTTGACGAAATCGATGATCCACGTCCGTATTGCGAATTGATTCGTCAATGGACAACGCTGCATCCCGAATTCGACTTTTTACCGCGCAAATTCAAAATTGCAGTCAGTGGTTCGTTGCACGATAGAGCCGCGACACAATTCCACGATATTGGGTTGCATTTAGTCAAAAACGATGCCGGTGAAGTTGGTTTTAGAGTGTTAGTCGGTGGCGGATTAGGACGTACACCCGTAATTGGGCAAATCATAAAACCATTCTTGGACAAAAAACACATTCTGTCTTATTTAGAAGCGATATTGCGAATCTACAATTTATTCGGTCGGCGCGATAATAAATACAAAGCCCGAATCAAAATTTTGGTCAAGGAAGAAGGTTTAGAAAAATTCAACGAAATGGTTGAACAAGAATGGGCGTTAATTCGTGACGGATTAGAAGTGAGCGAGGAACGTTTTACGACAATGAAGTCGCATTTTTCACCGTTTGATTACGATGAAAAAGCGGCTTTGAACATTACGTTTGAGCAATATAAACACGAAAATAAAACCTTCGCAAAATGGGTTGAACACAACACACTTGAACACAAAATTGCAGGTTATCGTGTCGTCTTTTTATCGTTGAAACATCCCGAAACACCGCCCGGTGATTTGACTTCAGAACAATTGGATACCATTGCGGATTTAGCCGTACGTTATAGTTTTGGCGAAGTTCGTAGTACACATCGGCAAAATTTGGTTTTCGCCGACGTGAAACAAGCAGATTTGTTCCAATTATGGCAATTGTTAAACGCGGCAAACTTAGCTACGCCCAATATCGGTACAGCGACCGATATAATTTGTTGTCCAGGTTTAGATTTCTGTTCATTGGCAAATGCGGGTTCAATCGGCATAGCTAAAGAAATCAATGAAATTCTCGACGATATGGATTACCTACACGATATTGGCAATGTCAATATCAACATGTCGGGTTGTGTGAATGGCTGCGCGCATCAAAGTGTCGGACACATTGGCATTTTGGGCGTGGATAAAAAAGGCGTGGAATGGTATCAAATTACACTTGGCGGCTCTTCAGCAAATGAAGCTGCAATTGGTGAACGTTTAGGCGCGGCTGTACCAAAAAACGAAATCGCACAAACGGTCGGCACGATTTTGGAAGTCTACGTTGGGCAACGTTTGCACGAGGAAACCTTTTTAGAAACCGTCAACCGCGTTGGCATCGAACCATTCAAGGCGAAAGTTTATGCAAGTCATTAAAAATAATCAAATTATCGAAAATCAGTGGACGTTTTTAGACGATGATGCGCCCGTAATTGCGGGAAATATCTGTGTGTCGCTGGCACGTTGGCAGGCAGAAAAAGAGCAGCTATCAAAACATGCCGGAAATTTAGGTGTGCGAATTTTGTCAACGGACGATATTTCAACATTAGGTGCAGATTTAGGATTATTTGCGTTGGTGGAATTGAATGTTTCCGACTTTATGGATGGACGTAGTTTTTCGCAAGCATATTTGTTGCGACATCGTTATCGATTTCAAGGTGAAATTCGTGCAACTGGCACGTATTTAGCTGACCAAGCGTTTTATTTTTCGCGTGTTGGTGTAAATGCGTTTAGTCCGGAAAATTTACTGCAAACTCAAGCGACCTTGAAGGACTTTACGGTGTTTTATCAGTAAAAAACGTCGTAAAAAAGCCCCGTGAAAATTGTTTCACGGGGCGGAATGTGAAAGCAGTACCACTCTTGAAACTCATGACACACCAGTATACCGATCGATTTCGTTAACTACACCGCGTAGTGATGATGAATTCAATAAGAAAAATAGTTTTCCTTCTATGGGTTGTCCTTCAATTGAAAAATTCACGTGCGATGCAAAGACAAATTCTTGAGTCACTGAATTTTTGATTTGTTCGACAATTTCTTCGCGCGATTTAATAGTGTAACCTGGCAGAGAGCTTTCAATCATAATATGAAGCATATCGGTAATCGCTGCTAAACAAGCGTTAATCATGATATTGCCTAATTCACACATTGCCTCATTTTCAAGTTCATGCACCATACTGATGTCAAGTTCTGCGCCCATCATGTTTCGCACAATGCAAAGTACATTTTCTTCCGCAAACAACAACATTACGTCCGCATTTAACGCACCCGTAAATTTTTGCGTGACAATACCAAATTTTTCAGCATTTAAGCGCAACGATAAAACACTTGAGTCTTTTAATTGAATCAATTCGACATTCGGTACAGATGACTGTACCGATTCGCCAATGACTTCACTCAAACCCTGTACGGCACGTTCTGTGCCGATATTGATGATTTCACTTAATGTATTAAAATGAAGCTCACTCAAGGTTTTCATTTTTTATACGCCTGCGAAGTAGTCGAGAGCTTGGGCAATAGATTTTTCTGTAACGGGTTTAGACACTAAAATTGTTCCCATGCTACGCGCTTCTTCTTGATAGCTTTCTTGTACATTTGCAGAGAAAATTACCAGCCGAATACCAGGATATTTCGCTAGAATTTCTCTCGCAGCATCTGTCCCCAACATGCCAGGCATATTAATGTCCATCGTGCAGTAATCAGGCTGTTCTTTGTTAATCATTTCAATAGCTTCTTCACCCGTTGCTGCCTCACTAAGAATCCAATCGGGTTGTTTCGCGCTGATGTGTTGACGAATGAACATTCGTGAAATTTTGCTATCATCAACAACTAATACTTTTTTAGACATAAATCACTCGCTTAAATTAAATTTCTGAGCTGCCCGTTCTTTCTAAACTACCTGTTTGGCAGTAAACAGGATGAAAATTATCACATAAGTGGTAATAATTGGTTAAGAATTTTTCCGTTTGTAACCAATATCTGCTTTGGAAAAATGCCAGGGTTACCTTGAAAATTTGTTACGGTTGCACCGGCTTCTTGTGCGATTAACGCGCCAGCCGCGACATCGTACAAATTCAATTCCTGTTCCCAAAACGCATCAAGCTGACCATCGGCAACTAAACAAATATCGACCGCTGCTGAACCTAAACGCCGTTGACCTGTTGTTGCTTGAGCAATACGACAAAAACGCTCTAAATTATTATTCTCTAAATACGACCGTAAACACGCAAAGCCAGTTCCAATCATTGCCTCATCTAAATTGATTAAATCAGAAACGTGAATCGATTTACCATTTCGCCATGCGCCCTCACCTTTCGCCGCGCAATAATAATCGTCTAAAGCTGGCGCAAACACAGCACCTGCAATAATTTCACCGTCGATTTCTAATGCAACGCTGATTGACCAATAATACTGTCCACGTGAAAATGAATGAGTGCCGTCAATTGGGTCAACAATCCAACGATTGGTTTGATTTTCAGATTGTCCGCCTTCTTCGCCCCAAAATCCGTATTGAGGATAATTTTCGCGTAATTTGGTTTGTAAAAATTTTTCAACTGCCAAATCTGCTGCCGTAACAAAATCACGAGGACTTTTTTTATCGACGTTTAAATGTTTCAAATCGCGAAAGTGTGTCAACGCAATGTCACCTGCGTCACGAATAACACGTTCTAAAAGAGGTAATGAAATAATTGTCATAGGTCTTAAGTTTGGAGGATTAAAACAGCACAGCTTGCCAGATTTGTGTGACTTGCTCGCGTAATTCGATGAATTCTTGTGCATTTATAATCGTTGTGTCACCTTGTAAAACACGTTTATGTCCTGCGTCACGATAAGTACAATAAGCCGTCGTTAAAATTTTCAAATCAGTTTCAGGAAGTATGTTTTGAATTTGCAACCTTTCAAGCAAACGAATGTTGTCGGTGTAAATTGTTAACGCAGGCGAATTCGCGGCATTTGCTAACACACTAAACTGCACCATAAATTCAATATCGACAATTCCACCTACGCTTTGTTTTAAATCGAATTTTTCAGCAGATTTTATCGCTAAATTCTCACGCATTTTTTCGCGCATTTCACGGACTTCGGTTTTTAATTTTTCAATATCTCGCGGCAAACTTAATACACGCTGACGAATTTCAGAAAATACCTGTCCCAAATTCACATCGCCCGCTACAAAGCGACTACGAACTAATGCCTGCAATTCCCACGTCCAAGCGTTTTTCGTCAAATAGTTTTCATAGCTGTTAATGTGTGTGACTAACGCCCCAGAATCGCCGTTTGGACGCAAGCGTAAATCAACTTCGTACAATTCACCCGCAAGTAATTTTGTATCTAAAATGTGGCGAATTTTTTGACCTAAACGTGCATAAAATTGCGAACATGAAAGTGATTTTTCGCCCTTTGTCATTGCATTACCATCGTTGCAGTCGTAGACAAAAACCATGTCTAAATCCGAACCATAACTCAATTCAAAACCGCCTAACTTTCCAAAACCAATAATTGCAAAATTTGTTTTATCGTTATCACATTCGGGCGGATAGCCATGTTTTTCAACCAGCATTTGCCACGAATTTCTGACGACACAATCGACAATGCTTTCTGCCAAAAAGGTTAAATAATCACTGACTGTCATCAATGGAATCACACCCATAATGTCCGCCGCCGCAATTCGCAACACGTTCACCTGTTTAAATTGACGCAATGCAATCATCAAACTTTCGAGGTCTTCGGTATCAATTCGCGCCACAAGACGATTCAATTGCGCGTCTAAATCTTCTTTTTTCAGCGGTTCAAAAAGTGAGCGCGTATCAAGTAACTCATCAAATAAAACGGGATAACGTGCCAAATACTCACCAATCCACGGACTCGCCGAGGCTAAACGTAATAATTGCGCCAAAGCGTGTGGATTTTCAGCGAGCAACGCTAAATACACATTTCGTCCCGCCACCGCTGTGAATAAGGTCAGCAAACGTTTCAATGTTTCGTCGGGATTCGGCACAGTTTGCAACGTCGAGATAACTTGAGGCATCAAACGATTGATTACGCCCAACCCTTTGTTACTCAAGCGACGAATCGCTGGCTCATTTTTGAAATTACAGATTGCCGCCCAACTTTCCGCCGTATTTTGAAAACCGTAGTCACTCAAATTCGCCAATAATTCGTTTTCATCGTCCAAACCACGCCAAATTTTTTGACTGAGTTGTTCGATTTCATCTTGTTTTGAAACCGAAAAAACGGCATCGAAAACTGCGTGAACGTTGTCACGCACGGTGTTTAATTCGATTAAAAACGTTTCCCAATTTACAAAACCTAAAACGTAAGCCATCGCTTGTTTGGCATTTTCATTCGTTGGCAAATCATGCGTCTGTTTGTCTTGATATTGTTGAATGCGATTTTCGACACGCCGTAAAAAATGATATGACTGTGTTAATTGCGTGGCATCTTCGGGGTTCAACAATTCTAATTTTGAAAGCAGTTTTAAAACGTCCAAAATGCCGCGTGTTTGCAAACTTTTATCGTTACCGCCGCGAATCAATTGAAATGCTTGCCCGATAAATTCAATTTCCCGAATTCCGCCACGTCCTAATTTCACATTATCGACACGATCTTTACGTCGCAATTCTTGAACGATTTGCGCTTTGAGCGAACGCAATTCTTCAAACGCGCCGTAATCTAAATATCGTCGATAAACAAATGCTCGCAGCATCGACATCAACGTTTTGCCTTGTTCAAAATCGCCAGCCACTTGCCGCGCTTTAATCATCGCGTAACGTTCCCATTCTCGCGCTTGGGTTTGGTAATAATTTTCCATACCGTCGAACGTCATGATAATCGCCCCGCTGTCGCCAAACGGACGGAGGCGAATATCGGTACGAAACACAAAACCGTCGGCAGTAATTTCGTCCAAAACACGGACTAAACTTTGGCAAAGTCGGGTGAAAAATTCGCTGTAAGTAGTTTCTTTGCGGTCAGGCAACACGCCGTTTTCGGCGTAAGCGAAAATCAAATCAATATCGGACGAATAATTGAGTTCGTATGCGCCTAATTTTCCCATGCCTAAAACCACGATTTGTTGTGGCGTTCCGTCAGATAAAACAGGCGTGCCACGTTTTTCACAGGCTTGTTGATATAGAAAATCCAACGCAGTTTGAATACAAGCCTCGGCGAGCCACGAGAGTTCCCGCAAAATCTGGGTGAGTTTTTCCCAATCTGAAATATCACGCCATGCCAGTCGTACCATTTCATTACGACGAAAATGACGCAGTGTGGTCATCAAATCTGTTTCAGTTTCGATGTTTTTTTGCGCGAGTTTTTCACGGTAAGTGGTCTCGCCGTAACTTCTGAATAAATCGCCGGATTGACACAATCCAATTAAAATTTCAGGGTGACGGGTGCAATGTTGGGAAACAAATTCACTCATTACCCAAACTTTTACTATTGATTCGGCAAATTTTTCGGGTAATTCAAGTTGTGCTAATCGTTCTGACCATTGCGATAAATCAACGGTGGGGCGTAGGGATTCTGGAAGTTTTTGAATTTCAGATTCAAACATTTGTCATCTCACAAGGAACAAAATTTTAAGGTTGCGTTAGCGTCGGACGTTGCAACTGCCACGCAATAATCAGGTGAAATACCTATTTTTTGGGTGTACCAGTTTTCAGAAATGGGTAAATTCAAAAAATTATTTGGCTGATTCACATCGATTTCACAACGATTCAAACCCAACACAATGCCACGTCCAATGCCTTTTACTACCGCTTCTTTGCGTGTCCAAAAATCGTAAAAAACGGTCAGTTTTTCGTTTTCAGACAAAGCAAACCAATAATTTTGTTCTGACAGCGCGAAACATTTTTTGACCAAACTGTCTAACGATTTACGCGGTTTAATACGTTCAATATCAATGCCGACAGGTGAGTTACTTATTGCAATCAACAGTTTTTCGCCCGAATGCGAAACATTGAAATGCAATTCTTGAAAATCACGCAAATACGGTTTGCCAAATTCACCACGTTCAATAATAAAATCGTTTTCTGAAATGTAATAGGAAAGAACTTGCCGTAAAAAAGGTTGTGAAGTTTGTTTTGGCGTGACATCAAATCGCCAAACATCAATCATGATGCGTGGCTTTTGAAAGTCTATCATTGACAGCGTGCCACGCCTCGCCTTGAGGTGGTTGTTCGACCAAAATTAAATCCAAATGCAGCGCGTCTAATTCACGCAGTTTTGCGTACAAATTTTGAGCGTAAATGACAGGATTCACAGGCAATGAAATCACCGTGCGATTCGGGGCAGATGAAATGTCTGAACCACACGTTAATACACCAATTTTTTGATTTTCGTCTTTTAAAAGTACCGCGAGTAAATCCGAATCACAACGCATGGCTAACGTTGTTGGAGCGTAATGAATTGCCATCATGCCAGCAGTTTTCACAGTAGTTTGTTCTAGTGATTCAGGTATAAAAATCTCAGTTTTTAAAACTGCTTCTAATGCGCTACGGGTGATTTGCCCAAAACGTAACAATGTCGGTTTGTCACCGCTTAAATCAAGAATCGTCGATTCCACACCAATTTGACACGCACCACCGTCCAAAATCATATCGACACTTTCACCCAATTCGTCGGCAACGTGTTGTGCTTGTGTTGGACTAATTCGACAAAAGCGATTCGCTGACGGAGCTGCAATTCCACCTCCGAAAGCGTGCAATAATTCCAATGCAACCGGATGATTCGGCACACGCAACGCAATGGTATGTTGTCCACCCGTTACAATTTCACTGACTTCAGGGCGTTTTTTTAAAATCAAAGCGAGCGGCGCGGGAAAAAAATGTTCGGCTAATTTAAACGCTGATTCAGGAATGTCTTGCGCCCAATGTTCAAACTGTTTGAAGCTAGCAAGATGCACAATTAACGGATGATTTTCGGGACGATTTTTGGCGGCAAAAATACGTTTAACCGCTTCGGGATTACTGGCATCTGCGCCTAAGCCATAAACTGTTTCAGTCGCGAAAGCGACTAAACCGCCGTTTTTCAAACAGTCTGCGGCGTGTCGGATGGTTTCTGGTGTTGCTGTGAAGATTATCATGGACAATTTGGAAAAATGATTACGGTGTTTTGCGGTATTATAGCGAACAAACAAACTCAACTTTTAAATTTCAAAAATGCACAAAATTCAACTCAAAATTTTAGATTCACGTTTAGGCAACACAATTCCGTTACCCGAATACGCTACGAGCGGTTCAGCCGGTTTAGATTTACGGGCTTGTTTGGATGACGCTATTATTTTGCAACCAAGTGAAACCGTTTTAATCCCAACCGGTTTAGCGATTCATATTGGCGATAATTCTCTCGCCGCTGTTTTATTACCGCGTTCGGGTTTAGGACATAAACACGGCATTGTTTTAGGCAATTTAGTCGGACTTATCGATTCAGATTATCAAGGACAAGTTTTTGTTTCCTGTTGGAATCGTGGCAACGAACCGTTCACAATAAATATTGGCGAGCGGATTGCTCAAATGGTGTTTGTGCCAGTGGTTCAAGTGGCGTTTGAACAAGTCGAAGATTTCGACGAAAGTCATCGCGGCGAAGGTGGTTTTGGTCACACAGGTCGGCACTAAAGCACAGCCCCCAGCCTTTCAGGCTGCCCCCTTCAAAGGGGGCGAAACCATTAGAATCAAAAGCGGTTGCTTTTTACTTGTTTTCCCCCTTTAAATTTAAGGGGGAGCGACGATAGCCGCAGGGGACTTTGCTTTAAACGCTAATTACAAAATTACTGTGAAAGCCCCGTAATTGTGACCATCACACTCTCGCCTTTTTTGGATTGTAAACCCGCCGCTGTACAATTCCATTCTTTCGCGCCATCAGTAAGCGCAATCTTTTTGCTCACGCCAGTTTTTAGGTTTTTACAAACCGCGCTGTATTTTTGAACACCTTTAATATTGCCGCTGATTGATTCTGCGACATTGTATAGATCTTTAATTTCACTGGCATTTAGTGCGCGATTATAAATACGAATTTCGTCTATTGAACCTGTAAACGTACCTGAATCATAAGATTCTGAACTCCAAACACCAATTTCTAACGGCGTATTTACAGCAGTATTAAGATTTTGTCCCGTATCTATCATTGAAGTATCGATAACACCATCGATATACATTTGAAATTCGCTATTACCAGAATCTCTAGCAATTGTTACAAGATGCCATTTACCGTCGTTTATTTCTTTTGAGGAAATTAAATTCCCATCTCCAGTTTCAAATAGTGCTTTGTTATCTACAAGAGCAAGAGAATACCAGTAACTATTAGTCGGATTCGATCTTTTTGTAACAATTCGCTTCCAAATACCTTGCTGACTTGATTTTATCCAAGAGCTAATAGAAAAATCTCCAGTTCCAAAATTTAATAATAAAGAATCAGGCACTGATATTTTTTGAGACGCGCCACCAAAGTAATAGGCTTTGTTTTGAACTCCAGATCTATCGGGACTCAAAACAGCACCTGAAATTTGACCATTATTGTTATATCCACTTTCATCGTTAGCATTGCCGTTGAAAGGATAATAAGCTACTAAACCCGTGTTCAAATCGGCGTGTACAGGTGTAAAAACGAACAACGAACCAAAGAAAAGGCTTGATAGTGCAAGTTTAAATTTCAGGCTTTTTGAGTTATTGACTGACTGAGCCAATTTTCTGTTTGTAATAAACATTTTTGAATCTCCTGAAAAGGAATGAAAAGTTTAGCGGTATTTACCAAAACCGCCGACGTGGATTGTACAACGAAAGGTGGCTCGGTTTGGTAACCCGTTTGAAAATAATTAAATTCCCATTTTGGTAACTTTCGTTATAATCACGCCGTAATTCAAACACGGAGAAGGTTTTGAAAGTTTTAGGACGTGACAAGTTAATCCGTTTTTATCAAAAACACGCAAACGTTAAAAAAGCACTCGATATATGGTTTGATGAAGTTTGCAATGCTGAATGGAATACGCCTCAAGACATTAAAAATCGTTATTTAAGTGCAGATTTTTTAGCGGATAATCGCGTGATTTTCAACATCAAAGGCAATCACTACCGATTGGTTGTGAAAGTGCGTTATCAAGGTGGAATAGTCGTAGTTGAATGGATTGGTACGCACGCTGAATATGACAAACTGGAGTTTTGAAATGAAAATTATCAAGTCACAACATGAACACGAACACGCATTAGAGCAAATTATGATGCTGATGGATAAAAATCCGATTGAGGGAAGTCGTGAATCCGATGAAATTGAGCTATTAGCATTGCTGATTGAAAATTATGAACAGCAGCATTATCCGATTGACTCGCCAGACCCAATTGAAGCGATTAAATTCCGAATGGAACAACAAGGCTTAAAGCAAAAAGATTTAGCCCCGTATTTTGGTGGTGCGGCAAAAGTTACCGAGGTGTTAAATGGCACACGTCAGTTAAGTATTAACATGATAAGACGATTGCATGAAGGACTTGGCATTTCAGCCAATGTGCTAATTAGAAAAACGGTGTAACCGATGTTACGCAGTTGATAAACTAAAGCACATCCCTCAGCGCGTTGCGCTGCCCCCTTCAAAGGGGGTTAAACCAGTAAAAATCAAAAGCATTGGCTTTTTAATCTTTAGCCCCCTTTGAAGGGGGCAGCCTGAAAGGCGGGGGATGTGCTTTAAACGCAAACCTCAGTTACTCTTCAAAAACCCAACATTAGCAATAAATCGCGGTTCAAACTAGAATAGCTACCATTCAAGCCTTTAAATTCAACGGATTTTTTAATGACAGACTATAAATTAACCCATTTAAAACAACTCGAAGCCGAAAGTATTCACATTATTCGTGAAGTTGCAGCAGAGTTTGAAAAACCTGTGATGCTATATTCGATTGGTAAAGATTCGGCGGTGATGCTGCATTTGACCATGAAAGCGTTTTATCCTGCACGTCCGCCATTCCCCATGATGCACGTTGACACGACGTGGAAATTCCAAGAAATGATTGAATTCCGCGACGAAATGGTGAAAAAACTCGGTTTAGATTTAATTGTTCACACCAATCAAGATGGCGTGGACATGAATATCAATCCGTTTGTGCATGGCAGTAAAAAACATACTGACGTGATGAAAACTGACGGTTTGAAACAAGCGTTAAACAAATATCAATTTGATGCCGCATTTGGTGGCGCGAGACGTGATGAAGAAAAATCACGGGCAAAAGAACGGGTTTATTCGTTCCGAGACAAAAATCATCGCTGGGATCCCAAAAATCAACGCCCTGAATTGTGGAATATCTACAATGGCAAAATTGATAAAGGCGAGAGTATCCGTGTTTTCCCGTTATCGAATTGGACGGAACTCGATATTTGGCAATACATTCATTTAGAAAATATTCCAATTGTGCCGTTATACTTCGCCAAAGAACGCCCTGTTGTGGAACGTGATGGCATGTTGATTATGGTGGATGATGACCGTATGCCGATTGGTGAACATGAAAAAGTCGAAATGAAAAAAGTGCGTTTCCGTACGTTGGGTTGTTATCCATTGACGGGTGCTGTGGAATCAGATGCCACAACATTACCTGAAATTATTCAAGAAATGCTTTTGACCACCACATCCGAACGTCAAGGACGTTTAATCGACCACGACCAAGCGGGTTCGATGGAACAGAAAAAACGCGAAGGCTATTTCTAAGCCATGATAAAAATCCTTCTAATCATTGCATTGTTAGGATTCTATTGGAATTACGAACACCAAGAAAAAACGGTTACGGTGGATTTCGATTCCACTGTAGCACCACACGAACAACCGACAACCGCTATAACAACACCATTATATAGTAACTATGAATGTGATGGCAGAACGCTTTGTTCACAAATGAATTCTTACGAAGAAGCCAAATTTTTTCTAGATAATTGCCCTGACAATAGAATGGATGGCGACCACGATGGCATTCCTTGTGAGAAACAATTTTAATTCTTGATAAACATTAAATATAAATTATGTCCCACCAATCCGATTTAATCAGCACCGATATTAACGCTTATTTAGCGCAACACGAACGCAAAGAACTTTTGCGATTTTTAACTTGTGGCAACGTCGATGATGGCAAAAGTACGCTCATCGGGCGATTGTTGCACGATTCAAAAATGATTTACGAAGACCAACTCGCCGCCGTGCAAGCTGACAGCGTGAAATCTGGCACAACTGGCGCGGGCAAAATCGATTTAGCATTACTCGTCGATGGTTTACAAGCCGAACGCGAACAAGGTATTACGATTGACGTGGCATACCGTTATTTTTCAACCTCAACTCGCAAATTTATCATTGCTGACACACCAGGACATGAACAATACACTCGAAACATGGCGACAGGTGCATCAACATGTGACTTGGCGATTATCTTGATTGATGCACGTTATGGCGTTCAAACACAAACCAAACGTCACAGTTTTATTGTGTCATTGCTCGGTATTCAGCACATTATCGTAGCGATTAACAAAATGGATTTAGTTGAATATAGCGAAGCAAAATTTGAACAAATCAAAGCCGATTATTTGGATTTTGTGCAAACGTTGGATTTACACGATATTTTGTTTATTCCGATGTCCGCACTCGATGGCGATAACGTCGTGAATCCAAGCGAAAATATGCTGTGGTACAAAGGTAAACCGCTAATGGAAGCCTTGAACACCATCGAAATTGCCAACGATCGTAATTTCACTGACGCTCGTTTCCCTGTTCAATATGTGAATCGTCCGAATTTAGATTTTCGGGGATTTTGCGGCACAGTCGCGGCGGGTATTTTCAAAAAAGGCGACAAAATTACCGCGTTACCTTCTGGTAAAAGTAGCACCATTAAAGCTATCGTTACTTATGACGGCGAAATTGAACAAGCCTTTTCACCGATGGCAGTCACGCTCACGTTAGACGATGAAATTGATATTAGTCGTGGCGATATGATTATTGGGACGCAAGAACTCGCACCAATCGTTGCCGATAAATTCAAAGCCCACATTGTGTGGATGACTGAACAATCACTCAACATCGGCAAACAATACGCGATTAAATTAGCAACCCGTAGTGTGTTCGGTTCGGTGTCGTTCATTCATCATCGAATCGATGTGAATACACTGGAACATCATGATGCAGATGTGTTGCAACTCAATGAAATTGGTTTGTGTACGGTTTCTGTAAATGCGCCAGTTGTATTCGACAATTATAAAACCCACAAAGGCACGGGTTCGTTTATCATCATCGACCGTTTGACGAATAGCACAGTTGGCGCGGGGATGATTATCGGCACGGGCGATAACGAAAATTTGCAACAGGTTAGCATTGAAGAAAGGTCTGCGCGTTTTAGCCAAGTCGCAACATCAATCAATTTAATAGGTGAAAATAGCGTTGAGCTAGCTTATCAACTTGAACGTCGATTATTCGATAACGGTCACGCTTGTACGATTTTAGAAACCACAAATAACGTGTTAATTGAAGCGATAAACCATGCCGGTTTGATTGCGATTTGCGTCAACACCAATGAAGGTTTTACACCGATTCATTTTGATACTGATACCCAATCGCTTAATGATATTTACATTGCATTGAAAACGCAGAAAGTGATTTATTAAATCTGAGGGGAGCTAATTATGGCAACGACTACGACCAGCACTTCGGTAATCACGCCAGATATGCTTGCTAAATTCTCCACCAAGGATTTAGCGGCATTAACGTCTGACCAAGCGGCAGCACTGACATCAGACCATCTGGCAGTTTTGACCGCAGCGGAACTCGCTAGCATTAAAAATTTGCTGCAATACATCCCTGAACAATCATTCACGGGTATTCAAACCAAAACGATTTCTGGCTTAAGTGTTAGTGCCTTAACAACAAATCAATTAAATGCGTTAAGTACAGATCAAGTGTCTGCGCTAACATCTGCTCAAATTGGCGCATTATCTAAAGACCAATTGGCTGGGTTGAGTTCTGAAGACATTAGTGCAATCGGTAAAAGTGCATTAGCGGGTTTAAAAATCAATTTATTGAATACCCAAGATGTCACGTGGTTATCATCGGTTCAAATTGCTGAATTGAAAAAAGAACAAATTGGCGAAATTACTGCTGAACAAGCTGCGGTATTAACCACCGATCAAGTTCCCGTATTAACCAAAATTCATGCAGAAAATTTTTCGTCTAAAGCAATTTCTTCGCTGCCGTCCGCGCAAATCGCATTGTTAGATAGCAAATTTGTAGTTTCACTACCGACAAAGACGTTCGGCGCATTAACGACAGATCAAATTAAAGCCCTCACCACTGATCAAGCGGCGATTATCACTTCTGCACAAATTGAAGCGTTAGATTCCAGCAAAGTGAATGCGCTAAATGCCGAAGATGTTGCCATGTTAAGTAAAGCCGCGATTGCTGGTTTTAATAATAAAAATATCGCAGGTTTGACGCTTACCGAATTAAATGGTGACGGACAATTTGCAGCATTGAAACCCGCTCAATTTGGTTTTCTAACCACAGCGCAAATCGCCGCAATTAACACCGATGAAGCACAATTATTAACGCCAGCAGATATTTCTGCGTTATCCCCTGTTCAAATCAATGCGTTTGCCACAGACATATTAGCTGCCATTTCATCCAAATCGATTGCTGGTTTAACCACAAAAAATATCGGTGGCTTGGCTGCAAATCAAATTGCAGCACTCACGCCAGAACAACTTTCGAACTTTAAAAAAGATCAACTTGTAGCGATGTCTTCAGTGCAAGTAGCAGGTTTAACAACCAGTCAATTTGCCGCATTAACACCGGCACAAATTTTAAATTTGTCTCCTAACGCGCTGCTTTCCTTATCGACAGACATCATTCCCGCATTGAGTACGAAAGTAATTTCTGCATTTTCAAGCAGTGTGTTTAAGGCATTAACGACGGATCAATTAAAAGCACTCACGACCGATCAAGCCGCCGTTATTACTGCCACGCAAATTAACGTCTTGGATTCGACAAAAATCGCGGCAATGGATACTGAAGATGTTGCCGCGTTAAGCAAAGGCGCAATTTCTGGTTTTAATAAAACAAATATTGTCGGTTTGACGCTTGCTGAATTAATAGGTGACGGACAATTTGCGGCATTGAAACCCGCCCAATTTGGTTTTTTAACTACGACACAAATTGCCGCAATTAACACTGACGAAGCACAATTATTAACGCCAGCAGATATTGCCGCACTATCTTTGGTTCAAATCAATGCACTTACAACGGACATCATTCCAGCATTGAGTACGAAAGTGATTAACGCTCTTTCAACCGGTATTTTTCGCACATTAACAACCGACCAATTAAAGGCACTCACGAACGACCAAGCGGCGGTTATCACTTCAGCGCAACTTAATACCTTAGATTCGACAAAAATTGCAGCAATGGATACTGGAGATATTGCCATATTAAGTAAAGCCGCGCTGGCAGGTTTTAACAAAACTAATATCACCGGTTTAACGCTTACCGAATTAAACGGCGAACAATTTGCCACATTAAAGCCCGCCCAATTTGGTTTTTTAACTACGGCACAAATTGCCGCGATTAACACGGATGAAGCACAATTATTAACACCAGCAGACATTGCAGCTCTGTCTTCGTCTCAAATAAATGCGTTTGCCACAGACGTGTTAGCCGCTATTTCACCAAAGGCAATTGCTGGTTTGACAACAAAAAATATCAGTGGTTTAGCTTCAAATCAAATTGCCGCGCTTACATCAGAACAACTTGCGAGCTTTAAAAAAGATCAAATTGTAGCCATGTCTTCCACACAAGTCGCTGGATTTACCACCAGTCAATTTGCGGCATTAACACCGGCACAAATCTCGAATTTATCGTCTAATTTTTTACTTTCCTTATCGACAGATGCGATTCCGATGTTGAATGTGAAAGCCATTGCCGCACTTTCAGCTAGTGTTTTTGGGGCATTAACCACCGATCAATTAAAAGCACTCACCACAGACCAAGCCGCCGTTCTGACTTCAGCACAAATTAACGCTTTAGATTCTACAAAAATTGAGGCGTTAGAGGCTGCGGATGTTGCCGCGTTAAGTAAAGCTGCAATTGCTGGGTTTGATAAGAAAAATATCGCAGGACTGACGTTATCGAAACTTACTGGAGCTGGGCAACTCATGGCTTTAAAAGCCGATCAATTTAAGTTACTCAGTCCAACTCAAATTACGGATATTAACGCTGATACGGCGGCATTATTAACACCTGCAATTGTGGGTGGATTTTCTTCTGCACAAATTGGCGCGTTTAACACGGATGCCGTGTCTGTCATGTTACCAAGTGCTATTGCCGCTTTAACGACAAAAAATATCGTTGGTTTAACTGCTGAACAACTCGCGGCATTGACACCCAAACAACTGGTAGCATTGAAAAAAGACCTGATTGCAGCACTGACTTCCGTACAAACTGCTAGTTTTACAGCAGGGCAACTCTCTGCGTTAACCTCTGCTCAAATTCTAAATCTTTCTTCGAATGCGTTCTCTGCTTTGCCGAGTAGTTCTATTGCCTCATTAAGTGCTAAAACAATTGCCAATTTACCGGTAAGTAGTTTTGCCGCATTATCCTCCGATCAATTAGCCGCATTAACACCAGAACAAGCCGCCGTATTGACCTCTGCTCAAATTAACGCGTTAGATGCGACAAAAGTGGCTGCAATTGTGGCTCAGGATATAGCTGCATTAAGTACCGCCTCACTTGCTGGTTTTAATCAAACCAATATAAGTGGATTGACAATTACCAACTTGACGGGTGCGGGACAACTTGCCGCCTTCAAACCGACACAATTTGGTTTGTTGAGTACCACTCAAATCGATGCGATTGATAATGCCGCGCTATTAACCTCTGCCGTCATCGCGGCTTTTAGCGCAGAACAAGTGAAGGCAATAAAACCAGAAGTGTTTGCCGCAATAACCGCAAATTCCATTTTGGGTATAACGAATTCAAACATTCAAGGTGTAGATGTCGCCACTTTAACGCCAGAACAAATTGCCTTATTAAGTCCACAAGTAGCCGGTGCATTAAATGAAACACAAATTGCCGCGATGAGTGTCGATGGTTTTGCTGCCATGCAACCTGCAGCCGTGGCTGCACTCTCTCCCGTCGCGTTTGCAGCACTAACACCAGAAGCATTTACTGTCATTACACCAGAGCAATTTGCCGCGTTAAAACCTGAACAAATCAAAGTATTAACGCCAGATAAAATTGCCATGATTAGTCCGGATAATGCAATTACGCTTACGCCTCCACAAACTAACGTATTGTCGCCAGAACAAGTGGCTAGTTTTTCGGCGGCAAGTTTTGCAGTATTAACACCTGCGGCAATAGCTGCAATAACACCTGTTGCGTTCGCTTCGTTAACTACAGACGCATTTGCTACCATTACACCAGAACAATTTGCCGCGTTAAAACCAGAACAAATCAAAGTATTAACACCGGAGCAAATTGCCACAATTAGTGTAGACAATGCAATTGCACTTTTGCCTATTCAAACGGGCGCATTGTCACCAGAGCAAGTAGCTAGTTTTTCGGCGGCAAGTTTTGCAGTGTTAACACCTGCTGCCGTGGCTGGAATTTCCACTAAAGCACTGCCCTCACTGACAACCGATGTCTTTAGTTTGATGACCCCTGAACAACTCGGCGTATTAAAACCAGATCAAATCAAAGCGTTATCAACTGACCAAATTGCCGCGCTGACTCCAGACAATGTAATCAGTTTAAGTGCGGCAAGTGTTGCAAAATGGTCAGCTGACCAAGCCACGAATTTAACACCTGCTGCTATTGCGGCTTTAGATCCTAAAGTGGTAAAGGGTTTGAATATTCTCAATTTCGATGCCACCGACATTGCCGCATTAACGTCTGATCAAATACCATTTTTAACCGCTTCGACCATGCAAATTGGAGGGTTAAATACCGCACAAGTAGAGGCGTTGACGGGCGATCAACTTGTCACAATGAAGCCATCAATTTTTAAAAGTTTAACCACTGCAAATCTGCCAGCATTAAGCACATCGACGATTTCAGCGTTGGCTACGTCTTATTTTGCAGCATTGACGACGGCACAATTGAAAGTCTTAACACAAACACAAGTCGCTGCATTAAATGGTGACGCACTCGATTGGTTACACAATACGAAAGGTTACATAACATTAACAAACGGCGATGCAACTGCATCGGGTATTGAAACGTCCAACACAGTAATCGCACCTTCTGTGGCAACCACGATTACCGCTGGTAAATCTGCTGTCACGATTACGGGCAGTGTTGGCGCAGATACTATTGTGGGTAGTGCAACTTCCGATTCTATCGATGGCGGACAAGGTGGCGATAGTATTTTTGCTGGTGCGGGCAACGATATGATTAAGTTTAACAGTGTCAGCGATACGGTGGATGGTGGTGAAGGAATCGACACACTTTTAATTTCAGCAGCATTTTCAAATTCAACCGACGCAAACCTTTCAGGAATTGAACTTATTTCAATTACAAGCGATACGGCGTTAACGGTAAGTTTAGCGGGACAATCCGAAGGTTTTACTATTGTTGCGAATGGAACAAAAGGTCATACGATTACAGGCGGTGATGGTGTAGACAATATTACTGGTACAACTGTAGGCGATAAAATTGACGGCGGTGCGGGTGCAGATACGATCATCGCTGGCGCAGGTGTTGATTCCATGACGGGCGGCGATGGCGCGGATAAATTTGTTTTCAGTTCGCTAGACTTATCAACGACAAGTGGTGCGATTACCGATTACATCTCGGATTTTACAACCGGTTCTGACACTATCAGTTTAGGTGTAGCCGGCGTTGACGGAAGTAATTATCTCGAAAGTAGCGCGACATTTGCAGCACTTTCAAATTTATTGACCGCCGCGAATATCGCACTTGATGGCACAATCGAATTTTTTGTAGGTGTCGTCGGGAGTAAAGTTTATCTAGTCACAGATGTCGACGGCACAGGTTATACCAACGTCATTGAATTAACGGGTGTGAAAGATTTAACGGGTATTGCGGCAGCGGATATTGTGGTTTGAAAAATGAACAAACTACGTTTATGTGGTTCAGAAAGTAATTTATTAGTAAGGTCAAAAAATGACAACATTTCTTATCCATCAGCTTAAAGTGACCAATTTTAGAAGTATTGATTCTTTAACATTAGAAAATGTACAAAGTTTCTCTACTTTCGCTGGTGCAAATGGCTGTGGAAAAAGTAACTTCTTTAATGCACTAGATTTTGTTAGTGTGTTTGTTCGCAGTGGAATTCATGATGCTTTAAGAAAATATGGTGGATATGAACATATTCATTCAAACAAACGTCGTAAAGATAAAGCTCGTTGTTTTGATTTTGAAATAGACATAAGTTTTAGTGAAAAAACTGCTGAGGAAAGTTCTCGTTTTAAATATGTATTGAGTATCTGTGAATTAGATCAAAAAACTCCTCGCATTACCGAGAAAGTTTGGCTTGGTAATGACAATAAGCCCTTAAAAAATATACTAAAACGTGACATGGGGCGGGAACCCATAATTTTCGCTAAAACTGAGGATGGAAAAACTACTGAATCTACATTAGAAAAATTTCCAGCAGATTACTCTGCATTATTGTTATTTTCTGATTTACCTCTAGGGCAATTTTTGAGAAACATTCGTCTCTATAGAATAGACCCCATTAAATCAAAAGAGCCTAGTGGCTCAGAGCATGATTCTACGTCACTTAACATGAGTGGTGATAATCTAGCCAGCGTTTTAGGTAGATTAGAACAAGATAATGAGTTGCGTGAAATTATTCTTGAATGGATGGAAACTATCGTTCCGAGTATCGAAAAAATCAATACAGAATGGCAGAAATTAAACGTAACAACTGCAATTTTATTTAGAGAAATCGGCACAAGACGACAGTTTCCAGCTCACATGGTTTCGGATGGGACAATATATGCACTGTGTCTGTTAGTTGCTGTCTTGGATTCACCTAAATATGGTTTAACACTGATAGAAGAACCTGAGCGTGGTTTACATCCTAAAGCTATCAATGAGTTGGTAAGTTTCATTAGAGAACAAAGCCAAATAAATTCGGCAGTTTGGATGTCAACGCACAGTGAAGCGATTGTGAGGTCTTTATATCTGGAAGAACTTTGGTTAGTTGATAAAAAAGATGGCAAGACCCGAATGCAAAATGCCACAAAACAAGGGCTAACGGATGAAGATTTTGCTGTATTGGGTTTAGATAAAGCATGGTTATCCAATTTACTGGATGGGGGTTTACCTTGGTAACAGTGGGATTTGTTGTAGAAGGTGAATCAGATGAAAGGCTAGTGAATAGTGATTCTTTTAAAAATTTGTTAGCAGAAGATTATGATCTTAACGTTGTAAAAGTCATCAATACAAATGGTAACGGCAACATGTGTTCACGTTTAATAGGAACTCATGTTGATCTTTTGAAAAAACAGGCTAACCCCGACAAAATAATCATACTTGCCGATTTGGATCCAGAAAAATGCGCTCCTTGCATCACTAAACGTAAGGAGATAATAGGAAATCAACGTATCGATTTGATAGTTATCGCGCGAAAATCAATGGAATCATGGTTTTTAGCTGACACAATTGCAATGCAACTGTGGACAAAAGACCAAGATTTTTATGAAGAATATCCTGAAAAAACGGCGAAAATGCCATGGGACAGATTAAAAGAAATCGCTTTAGAAAAAACAGGGCGTGGAACTGGCAGATGTAAAATTAATTTCGCACGTAAATTTATAAAAAATTATCAGTTTGATATACGGCGTGCTGCTGACCATCCCAATTGTCCCAGCGCAAAATACTTTGTAGAAAAACTTCGTTTATTAACCAATTAGCAATCAAAAACATGACAGAAACAACAGCACAACTCCAAGACGAACAAGACCAAATCCGCCAACGCCGCGAAAAATTAACGGCATTGCGTGAAGAAACCATTGCGTTTCCAACTGATTTTCGCCGCGACGTGATTGCAGGTGAATTGCTGACAAAATACAGCGAAAAATCGAAAGAAGAACTCGAAGCCGAACATTTACGCGTAAAAATTGCGGGTCGCATGATGACGCGACGCATTATGGGCAAAGCGAGTTTTAGCCATTTGCAAGATATGTCGGGGCAAATCCAAGTTTATGTGGCGCGAGATAATTTACCCGAAGGCGTTTATAACGACCAATTCAAAAAATGGGACATTGGCGATATTTTGGGCGCAGAAGGCGTGTTATTCAAAACCCAAACAGGCGAACTCAGCGTAAAAGTCGATAGCATTCGCTTACTCACCAAAGCCTTGCGTCCGTTGCCTGAAAAATTCCACGGCATTGCTGACCAAGAAATCAAATATCGTCAACGGTATTTGGATTTAATCATGAGCCAAGAATCGCGCAATACGTTTTTGATTCGTTCAAAAGTGGTTGGCTATATT
>JAQTOX010000026.1 GCA_028713055.1 Methylococcales bacterium
TCGAAAGAGCAAGCTCTTTCTCATCGTTCGACTTGCATGTGTTAAGCATACCGCCAGCGTTCAATCTGAGCCATGATCAAACTCTTCAGTTTAAATCATTTTGCAACTATAAAATTAGTTGCCAATTTTAGCTCGACTAGAATTAAACGTATAAATTACTTTTTACGTTAGGTCTTGTGTCGATTATTTAATCGATCACTTTCGTGCAACACAAGCACCCACACAAATTATTTTGATTTAGTTTTTAAAGAGCTTTTCGTTTCGTCTTAGCTGCGTTGCAGTAGCTGAGTTTTAAAATTATAGTGATTTTTTTGAGTTTGTCAAAAAGTTTTTTAAATTATTTTCAAAAAATTATTTATCTGCCACTTTAACCAACCAACCTTCACGGTCATAACAACCCAAAACAGCCTTAGAAAACAAATTGATACGCACATATTTACCCGTAAATTCCGCGGGAATTTTTGCCGTCACTTTATGAAAACTAGAGTTACTTTCTACCGCAAACGGTACGGCTTGTTCTTTCATTGATAATTTAATTGTCGATGGGTCTGTCCAAACAGATAACTTAAATGAAAATTCTGATTCAGGCGCAACTTCAATTTTTTCAGGCTCTTGATATGTCGGTAAACTGAATTCGCGCACTTGTGGTTTTTTACAAATTTCTTCAACCTCACCTGCCGAATACGCCTGCGCTTCGACATTAGACAATAACATTAAAACAACCGCTGCTGATTTGATTGCATTTACTAGACGCATGACACACCTCTCAATTATGAAATTTAAAATCATTTTACCGTTGGCAATTCTGCCGCAGGCGATGTTATTTCGGTAGATTCAACTTTTTTTTGTGCTAATTTTTCCTGACGCATCGCTTCACCATACATCGTTGCGCCAATCATAAAACCAATGGTCGAAACCGCGATAATGATAAAACGTGACGGTTGCTTTAAAAAAAACAACGGCCATTTTGGTTTAATCATGCCAAGAATGAAAAAAATTGCCGTGTAAATAAGAACATGGAAAGAACCATCTTTCATATATAGACTCACTAAAATTTTGTTTGTTGAAAATTGGATTATAAATTAAGTTACGCGCTTGTCTAATAACCTTCGAGTTTAATTATGCCCTCTTTTGATATTATTTCCGAATTCGATCCACACGAAGCCAAAAATGCCGTCGATCAGGCTAATAAAGAAGTCACCACACGCTTTGATTTTAAAGGCACGGATTCGAGTTTTGAACTCAACGACACCACGATTGTCATGGTGTCAGAATCAACATTCCAATTGCAGCAAATGTTTAGTGTGTTGTGTTCTAAACTCACCAAACGCGGAATCGACATTGCTTGTATGGAAGTTAAAGATGCCAAAGGCAGCGGTAAATTGATGCGCCAAGAAGTTTTGCTCAAACAAGGCATTGAGTCGGTATTAGCGAAAAAAATCGTAAAACTGATTAAAGACAATAAACTTAAAGTGCAAGCCGCCATTCAAGGCGAAAAACTGCGCGTAACAGGTAAAAATCGTGATGATTTGCAAGCCACGATTCAATTTTTACGCGCCGCGAATTTGGGACAACCGTTACAGTTTGATAACTTTCGTGAATAACCAATAACTGATTAGCACAAACAACAGCCATCCCGCGACCAGTAAACCAATAACGCCGTCATAATTGCTGACTAAAAACGAATATGGCGACGTTAAATCAATACTAAACATCGATTTACTTATCCGAATTTGCGTCACCCAACCCGTGTGGCAACCAATACATAACGCTAAATTCATCTCGCCACGCCATCGTAATACGCCTAAGAATAATCCCACTGTTAATAATGCAAGAAACGCAGTTACATCTTGCATGGCAAAAACGTTGTGATACGCCTCGTCAAGTAATTGAAAACTACCACTCAAACTGAGTGTTTCTTCTGAAACGGGGGATTTATTATCTAAGAAATGCAATCCCGCATAATAAACCGCACTGATTAAAACCGCCGAAAACGCTGGCAAGTATTTTCTTAAACTGGTCAGTAATAATCCGCGAAAGACTGATTCTTCAACAATGCCAATCAGCAACGCTAATCCAAAAGCAATGCCTATTTTTTTTGCCACCCAACCCAACGTCCATGCTTTAGTCATATCGACAGAATGCACGCCTAAACCGTTGAGCGTAAAAAATACAGGTAACAAAATCAGCAAACTCAAACCAAAACCACGTCCTAATTGTTTGACCATGATTTTAAACGGCGCGTAACCGAGCATGAATTTGTTTAACCCTAACCATTTTGAAACGGGAAAAATACTCAGCAATAACATGATTTGCGACAAACGAATCATCAATTTTCGCAAGATGGTAGGGTCATTAAAACTCAACGCAATGACATAACTCAATACACAAGCACTACTCGTTATGCCCAATAAAACTAAAAACGGCACAAACACATAAAAAATAGAACGACCCATTATTTAAAATCGCCCCACAACATTTGCACTGCTGATAACGCGGCGAGTGATGCCGTTTCGGTGCGTAAAATCCGTGCGCCTAATCGAACCGGAATAAAACCTGCGGCTTTTGCCGTTTCGCGCTCCGCACTCGAAAAACCACCTTCAGGACCTGTGAGTAATGTCACCGAATTATTTTCGGGCGTGAGTTGCGCTAACGTCATTTCGGCATACGGGTCTAAAAAAACTTTCAAACCGCCCTGCCCTGTGACCCACGCATTCAAAGTCGAAACGTCAGAAAAATCGGGTAAAACCGTGCGTCCACTTTGTTCGGCGGCGTGTTGGATAATTTTTTGCCAATGTTGCCAACGCTGAGATTTTTTTTCGTCTTTGAATTGCACCACGCAACGTTCGGTAATGAGTGGCGTGATTGCCGTTACGCCTAATTCGACCGCTTTTTGCACGGAAAAATCCATGCGGTCGCCACGCGAAATCCCTAAGCCTAAACAAATTTTCAAATTCGATTCAACGCTGCGTTCGACATGTTGTTTTAATTCAACATGCACCGATTTACGGCTCACTTCGACGACTTTGCCGACGTATTCGCCGCCCGTTCCGTTGAATAAAATGATTGGCGCATCGTTTTTTAAACGCAACACACTTCTGGCGTAATGCGCGTTGTCGTCGTCCAATTCGATTGTTTTGCCAGTTTGTAACGCGGCGGCGGTGTAAAGTCGTGAAATTCGCATCCGTTACTCTTCAAAAACCACAGCATTCACATTCAACGCACCGTTAAGCAACGCCTTATCTTTTGAACTAAATTTTGCACCGCTTAAATTCGCACCATCAAATTTCGCACCTTCCAGCCGACACGCCCGCAAATCTGCGCCCGATAAATCCGCGCCACTCAAATCCGCACTGTTCATATCGGCACTAAACAGAATCGTATTTTTCAAAATAGCGTGTGACAAATTTGCCCGTCTGAGCAACGCCCGATTCAAATCCGCGCCCGTCAAATTCGCATTTGATAAATTCGCACCATTCAAACTCACACGCATCAAACCCATCGGCTGATTTTTCATGTCCACGCCCCAATTGGCATTTTGCAAATTCGCGCCTTTCAAATTCGCTCTGTCCAAATTGGCGATGAATCGAGAGCCACTCAAATTCGCCTCGCTTAAATCCGAATCCATCATGCTCACACCGAAAATACTGGTATTCGCCAAATTCGCACGGGCAAAATGAATCCGTGACATCACGGTTAAATCTAAATTCAAATTCGACAAATCGCTGTCGTTCAAATTCGCGTCACGCAAATCCGTTCCCCACAAATCCGCGTGACGAAAATCCAATTTCGACAAATCTAACCCGCGAAAATCTTTGCGACGCAAATCGGCAACCTGCGTTTTAGCCGCACTTTTCAATTTTTGTTCGATTTCAACGCGCGTTAAATCAGCGGCAAAAACATTTAAACTCAACGCCAAGGCGGCAAAACCTAAACTTATTTTTTGTAATTTCATAAATTTCCGTACCTGTACAATGTTGTGGGTTCAATATCGACTACGCCATTTTTAAATTCCAAGCATCCCCAATCCGCATCAATTCGCGCTGTTTTCAAATCTACCAAATCAACGTATTGACCAATTAAATTTTGTAAATCAGCTTCTTTCACTTCGCCATTCTCAAAGAAAAGCCTAAATTGATAACCGTTTTTTTGTTCAAAACTTTTCAATTTCATCGTTATTCCAAGGGTTCAAGATGATGAAAGTTTTGCGTGTTCCACATTTCAACCAATTCGTCTTGATGAATTTCTGCCCACTCGCGCACCAACTGACGACACTTTTTCGGCAACGCACAGTCAATGATATTTAAATTCGTCAATTCCATTACGGCTTCGTACTCACTGTATTTGATATGAATATGTTGCGGCGGATGTTCATTATCAATCAAATACATTCGGATAATAATTCCGTAAAACCTACAAATTTCTGGCATTACTTAATATCCCCCCAAAATCAAAAATGGAAAAACACTAACCGAATTTTCAAAACTTCATCCAGCGCAACCGATTAGCATTTGAAACAACCGTCACCGACGACATTGCCATCGCTAAACCGGCAATCATTGGATTGAGCAGCACGCCAAAAATCGGATAAAACAGCCCTGCCGCCAACGGAATACTGATGGTGTTGTAAAAAAATGCGCCTAATAAATTTTGTTTGATGTTGACCAGCGTCGCACTGGAAAGTTTCATTGCTTCAGAAACTTTTAAAAGTGAACCTTGCAAAATTACAATATCTGCACTTTCAATCGCTACGTCTGTTCCGCCACCGATTGCCATGCCGACATCGGCTTGCGCTAAGGCTGGCGCATCGTTAATTCCATCGCCCACCATGCCAACGCAATAACCCGTGCGTTGCAATTCGCGCACAATTGCGGCTTTGTATTCGGGCAAAACTTGGGCTTTTACTTCGGTAATGCCTGCCTGTTTCGCAATTGCATTTGCCGTAATATCGTTGTCGCCCGTCACCATAATCAAACGCACGCCCAATTTTTTCAACGCTTGCACCGCCTCGGCTGAATCGGTTTTAATCGGGTCAGAAACAGAAACAATACCTACAATTTCAGCATTCACCGCCAACAACATCGGCGTTTGACCAAGCTCGGATAATTCTTTGAGTGCTGGCAAATATCCCGCAACCGCCACTTGTTCTTCGAGCATCAACGTTTTATTGCCAAACAGAACGAGCTTGCCTTGCCAAAGTCCCATCACACCACGACCTGCAACCGCTTTGAATTGTTTGACTCGTTCAAGTTTTAAATCTTGTTCTTTTGCCGCCGCCAAAATACTGCTCGCTAACGGATGCTCTGAGCCAGACTCTAAACTTGCCGCGAGTTGCAAAACGGTTGTTTCGTCAAAACCTTCAAACGCCAACACTTTTGCAACCGTTGGTTTACCTTGCGTGACCGTTCCCGTTTTATCGAGAATGATGCAATTTAATTTGCCAGCCGTTTGCAACGCTTCGCCTTTGCGAATCAAAATGCCTGATTGTGCCGCACGTCCCACTGCGACCATCACAGAAATCGGCGTTGCCAAACCTAATGCACATGGACAAGCAATCACTAATACCGTCATTGACGTAACGAACGCATAACCTAACGCGCCATCGCCGCCAAAAATTAACCACAATAAAAACGTCACGCCAGAAATGCCGACAACTGTCGGTACGAAAACACTGGCGATTTGGTCAGCTAAACGGGCAATTTTCGGTTTGCTACCTTGTGCTTGCCGAACGCTTTTAATAATTTGCGCGAGTGCCGTATCACGTCCAATGCGGGTTGCCGTAAATAAAAAACTGCCCGTTTGATTCATCGTGCCGCCCGCAACCGCAGAGCCAATCGTTTTTTCAACAGGCATTGATTCACCTGTGAGCATCGATTCATCAACGCTTGAATGTCCATCGGTTAAAACGCCATCAACAGGAATTTTTTCACCAGGTCGAACACGCAACGTTTCACCTAAACCGACTTCTTCAATTGGCACATCAATTTCTTGCCCATCTCGTACCACTCGTGCGGTTCTTGGTTGTAAACCGAGTAATGCTCGAATTGCCCCTGACGTTTGCCCCCGCGCTCTAGTTTCAAGCGCATTCCCTAAATTGATAAACGCTAAAATCACCACCGCCGCTTCAAAATAAGCGTGTTGCGTCAACGCAGGAAACGACTTGTAATAATCAATCATGATGGTCGAATAAAACCATGCCGACCCTGTTCCCAAAGCAATTAACGTATCCATGTTGTATTGGCGTAAACGAAACGATTGATATGCGCCGGTATAAAAATGCCCACCGCAATACGCCATAATGCCTAACGAAATGACAGAAACCACCGTCCAAAACCACTGACTGTGCGGCATTCCCACCATCGGCATCCAGCCAAATTGATCAAGCAACATCAAAAAGGCACCAAAGCCACCGGCAATTTTCGCTTTGTGCATCAGCGACGCATAACGCGCTAATTCTTGCGCTTCTTGTTCTGCAGGGTCTTCAAAACCTTCCATAATCGCGGCATCAAAACCTGCTGCTTTCACGGATTTTTTCAAGGCTTCAACATCAGGATTGCCTTTGACAATCGCGGAATGGTCGGCAAAATTCACACTGACCGATTCCACACCCGCAACCGAAGTTAATGCGCCTTCAACGGAGGCAATACAACCCGCGCAGCGCATTCCTAAAATGGATAAACGTAATTCTGGAGAAGTAGAATCGGTCGTCATCGTCGTTACTCTACGCCAAAACCAGCCGCAATAATCACGTCTTCCAAATCGTCGATTTCGATTTTTTCGGGTTCAAATACAACGCTAACATGATTTTCTTTGCAATCGGCAACGGCACTGATCACGCCGTCCAACGCGGTTAATTTTTCAATTACATTGTTTTCGCAGCCGCCACATTTCATGCCGGTAACGGTAAAAACTGCTGTTTGTGTCATGAGGGTTCCTCGTTAAAATTAAAAAAATACACTGCTATATGATTACCGTAGCAGCGACGCATTGCAATCCTTTGAAACGCGATTTGCGATATAATCGCGCCACTCCCTTAAAAACCACCGAGGTTTAGAAAATGGTAACTTTAGAAACGCCGATTTGTGATTTTGGCAAACTCGCGATTGATTTTGAATTATTGGGTGTGGATGGTGAAACATGGACACTCAAAGATTGCATGGGCGAGAAAGGGCTGTTGGTGATGTTTATTTGTAATCACTGTCCGTATGTAAAAGCCGTGAAGGAACGTATTGTTCGTGATACTGCTGAACTCAAAGCCTTAGGTATTAACAGCGTCGCGATTATGCCAAACGATTTTGTGGCATATCCAGACGATTCGTTTGAAAACATGAAAAAGTTTTCGGATGAACTAAATTTCAGTTTTCCGTATTTACTCGACGAAACGCAAGAAGTTGCAAAGGCTTACGGCGCGATTTGTACACCCGACTTTTTTGGTTACAACGCAAATTTTGAATTGCAATATCGCGGACGTTTAGATTCAAGTCGCCGCGAAATTACCCCAGACAATACGCCCCGTGATTTATTTGAGGCAATGAAATTAGTTGCTGAAACGGGTCATGGTCCTCAAGAACAATTAAGCAGCATCGGCTGTTCAATCAAATGGAAAGAAGGAGAATAGAAAATGACGATTTTACGCATGGTTGATTTAGATTTAGCTGGAAAGCGGGTTTTGATTCGTGAAGATTTAAACGTACCCGTCAAAAATGGCAAAGTAACAAGTGATGCTAGGATTCAAGCAAGTTTACCTACAATTGAATTTGCCTTAAACGCTGGCGCGGCAGTGATGTTGATGTCGCATATCGGTCGCCCCACCGAAGGTGAATACAATTCGGAATACTCGTTACAACCCGTCGCTGAACATTTGGCGACATTGTTGAATAAACCTGTTCGCTTAGAAAAAGATTGGCTTGATAGAATTGAAGTCAATGCTGGTGAAGTCGTATTGTGTGAAAACGTACGTTTCAACGTCGGTGAAGGCAAAAACAACGACGAATTAGGCAAAAAAATGGCGGCATTATGCGATATTTTTGTGATGGATGCGTTCGGAACAGCGCATCGCGCTCAAGCTTCAACACACGCAATCGCTAAATTTGCACCGATTTCATGTGCTGGTCCTTTACTAGCTAGTGAATTAGATGCGTTAGGTCGCGCTCTCGAAACCCCTGAAAAACCTGTGATTGCCATTGTTGGCGGTTCAAAAGTTTCGACAAAATTAACCGTGTTAGAATCGCTTTCTAAAAAAGTGGATCAGTTGATTGTCGGTGGCGGTATTGCAAATACGTTTATCGCGGCAATGGGATTTTCAGTTGGAAAATCTTTGGTTGAAATGGATTTAATTGACGAAGCAAAACGTTTAATTGCTGACGCGAAAGCAGCGGGGTCTGATATTCCGATTCCAACTGATGTGGTTTGTGCAAAAGAATTTTCTGAAACGGCAGAAGCGACAATTAAAAACGTCGCCGATATTGCAGAAGATGACATGATTTTGGATATTGGACCTGAAACAGCGGCGCATTACGCACAAATTCTAAAATCTGCAAAAACGATTGTCTGGAATGGTCCTGTCGGCGTATTTGAAATCGAACAATTCGCGCATGGCACACAAACACTGGCTTATGCGATTGCAGGCAGTGACGCATTTTCAATTGCTGGCGGCGGTGATACGCTCGCAGCTATCGATAAATATGGCATTAACGACCAAATTTCTTACACCTCAACAGGTGGGGGCGCATTCTTGGAATTCCTCGAAGGCAAAGAACTTCCCGCTGTTGTGATTTTACAAAAATAATTTTTTCCACCCTTAAATTTAGGAGCTACAAATGGCACGAGTAACCATTGAAGATTGTTTAGAAAACCTTGAAAACCGTTTTAAATTAGTTTTATTAGCCAGTACCCGCGCTCGTCAGTTAAGCCACGGTGCAACTGAATTTGTACCGCGTGACCGTGACAAAGATACCGTTGTGGCACTACGCGAAATTGCTGCGGGTCACGTTACCGAAGCGAATGTTGCTGCATTGCATCGAGTGGGTGAAATTCACGACCATCATCGTCCTGAAAATCCGTTGTTTTAAGTTTTTTGTCCATGTCTACATTAGCTCCCTCAAAAATCGTTTGTTTACAGTCAGACGGGCAATTTAAAAATTTAGAAGCGGAATACGTTGCCCGTTTAGGTGACATATTGGCGAGCTATTTAGATCCGGAACAGATTGCTCAATGTATGCGTGCTTATGAATTTGGTGCCGCCGCACACACGGGGCAATTTCGAAAAAGCGGTGAACCTTATATTTGCCATCCTGTTGCAGTGGCAATCAGTTTGGCAGAAATGCGAATGGATGCAGACGGGATTACTGCTGCTATTCTGCACGATGTCATTGAAGATACCGTTATAACTAAGCCAGAACTTGCGGCACAATTCAACAACGAAGTTGCTGAATTAGTGGATGGCGTGACCAAATTATCAAAAATCGAAAATCAATCCCACGCCGAGGCACAAGCTGGAAACGTTCGTAAAATGTTTTTGGCAATGGCGAAAGATTTGCGCGTGATTATCGTCAAACTTGCGGATCGTTTGCACAATATGGAAACGTTGGGGGTAATGAAACCACCTAAAAAACGCCGCATTGCACGAGAAACTTTGGATATTTATGCGCCTATTGCCAATCGTTTAGGTATGAACTCTATTCGTCATAAATTAGAAGCCTTAAGTTTTGAGTCAATGTACCCACTTCGTTATGCGGTACTAAGTCGTGCAATTAAAAAAGCACGGGGAAATCGACGTAAAATAATCGATACCATTGAAAATACCATTCGAGCGCGATTACAAGAGGCAGATTTTCCGTGCGATGTCGTTGGACGCGAAAAAAATATCTACAGCATTTACAAAAAAATGGTGAAGAAGAAAATTCCGCTCGCCGATGTCTTTGATGTCTATGCGTTTCGAATTTATTGTGAAGATGTTGACTCCTGTTATCGTGTCTTGGGCATCATGCACAATTTGTATAAACCAATTCCGGGGCGATTTAAAGATTACATTGCGTTACCAAAAGAAAATGGCTATCAATCGCTGCATTCGGTTTTAATTGGTCCTTATGCGGTGCCGATTGAAGTTCAAATTCGTACCCACGAAATGCACCGAATGTCCGAATCAGGCATTGCCGCGCATTGGCTGTATAAATCGGAGGGAGATAAAACGCGCAATTTCCAAGCCTTAGCGAATGAATGGCTCAAAGATTTATTAGAAATTCAAAAAAGTGCCGGGGATTCGCTCGAATTTATCGATAATTTGAAAGTCGATTTATTTCCTCAAGAAGTGTTTGTCTTTACACCACGTGGAGAGATTATCAAGTTACCACGCGGGGCGACGATTGTTGATTTTGCTTACGCGGTGCATACCGATTTGGGTAATGCCTGCGTTTCAGCCCGAATTGATAAACAGCTCATTCCGCTACAAACTCAATTAGAAAGCGGTGTAACCGTCGAAATTATTACTGCCGAAGATGCACGTCCTAATCCGTTGTGGTTGAACTATGTTATTACGGCACGAGCGAGGACAGCGATTCGCAACCGTTTAAAACATATTGAAGAGCAAGGTGCGGCGGGCTTGGGACGACGATTATTAGAAAATGAGCTATTAACGATGAATGTACAATTGGCAGACATTAGTGAAGGAAAAGTGACCGCATTGTTAAAAATGATGGGGCTAAAGACACTAGATAATCTGCTTGAAGACATTGGTTTGGGTAACAAAATGCCATTTCTGGTAGCTAAACAACTCACGCAAGACGATGTTCACACGCATGTTAAACTCAACGACAGTGCAAAGGTTCAAAATCGTCCGTTAATGATTAAAGGCACAGAAGGCATGGTGGTGACGTTAGCAAAATGTTGTCGCCCTATTCCTGGAGATTCTATTATTGGATTTTTCAATCCAGGCAAAGGCATCGTCGTTCATCAGCATGATTGCCATAACCACGCGCTAATCAAAAAGAAACAAAATAATTGGCTTGATGTTGAATGGGGTGAAGATACAAAAGGTGATTTTGCCACAGAAATTCGAATTGAAATTTTAAATCAACGCGGATCACTAGCAACGATTGCGACAACAATCTCGGAGCTAGAATCCAATATCGAAAACGTCACCGTTGTTGATCAAGATGCGCGAGTTAGCGTTGATTTGATTACTTTAACAGCACAAAATCGAGTACATCTCGCTAAAATTATGCGACGATTAAAAGAGTTATCGATTGTGTTGAAAATTACCCGCGTAAAGGGATAAAAAGCCAGCTTTCAAAGTAAACGCGCCGTTTAAGCGAAATCGCCTCCGAGCCTTGTGTTATATTACCGCTATCCATTTAATTTTTATTACAAAGAGATTTTGCATGAGTTTTGCAGCACTAGGTTTAAGCGAAGAATTACTTAAAGCCATTAGCACCCAAGGTTACACCACACCAACCCCTGTACAAAAACAAGCCATTCCACACATTCTTGCTGGCAAAGATGTTTTAGCTGGCGCACAAACTGGCACAGGTAAAACCGCCGGATTTACATTGCCATTATTACAACGTTTAATGGAAGGTCATGACCCACACCAAAAACCACGTCGCATCAGAGCATTAGTTTTAGTTCCAACTCGTGAACTTGCCGCGCAGGTTTTTGAAAGTATCAAAACGTATGGCGCACATTTACCATTAACGACTGAAATGATTATCGGTGGCGCGAGTATCAATATGCAGATTCGACAATTGCAACGTGGCTGTGACATCGTCGTTGCAACTACAGGACGCTTATGCGATCACATGCACGAACGCCATATCAATTTGAATAGCGTCGAAATGTTGGTACTCGACGAAGCAGACAGAATGTTGGATATGGGATTTTTGCCAGACATTAAACGCATTTGTGGTAATTTGCCAAAACAACGTCAAACGTTGTTATTTTCTGCAACGTACTCTTCTCAAATTAAAGCCCTTGCCGCGCAATTACTTACAAATCCTATTGCCGTTGAAGTAGCAAAACCGAATATCACGTCAGAAAATGTTTCTGAATTGGTTTATGGCATCGCAAAAGAAAATAAACGCGCTCTACTTTCGTACCTAATCGGCAGTAATAACTGGCAGCAAGTGTTGGTTTTTGTACGTACAAAACATGGCGCAGACAGATTGGAAAAACAATTAACGATGGATGGCATTCGTTCGGCAGCATTGCATGGTGATAAAACGCAAGGCGCACGCACGAAAGCGTTGGATTTTTTCAAAAATGGAAAAGTGTCCGTGTTAGTTGCGACAGATATTGCAGCGCGGGGCTTAGACATCGACGCATTACCGCACGTCGTAAATTACGATTTGCCACAAGTACCTGAAGATTATATTCATCGCATTGGTCGTACGGGGCGTGCGGGTTCTAGCGGTGCGGCGATTTCACTGGTTTCGCCTGAAGAATCCCATTTGTTATTTGAAATTGAAAAATTGTTGAAACGCCATTTACCACAAGTTGCAGATACGGGTTATGAAGTTGTGTCGTTGAAAGTCGCGGATATGCCGAAAAAAGTGGTCGTGAAAGAAGGAGCGAAAAAAGATTTACGTCATACAAAACCGTCTGACAAAAAAGGTTATGTCGCTAGAAATCAAGCTCCAAATGCACGTCCTAAAACGCAAGGTTCACGCAGTAGAAGTCGCTAATCATTGTGCCAATATCGCTTTTGTAAGTAGACAACAATAGCGCGTAGTACGAACAACAATAGAAATAAAGCCAATATCGCTAACATGGTTTGTTGAACACCTGAGGCGATTTCGGTTTCTTCATGCGGTAAACGGTCAATCACATCACCGAAAAAATAGCCGAACCCCGAAAATGCCATTGCCCAAATCATTGCGGCAACGGCATTCCAAAATGCAAAAGTTTGCCATCGTAATTTACTCATACCAATGGCAATACTGCTGACATTCCTCACGCCGTACATAAATCGATACGATAAAATAAACACAATCGCATAACGTTCCAACCAACCCATCACACGATCGATTCGCGCTTTTAGCGTGGGTGAACGAGTCAAAATGCGTATACCAAAACAACGTCCTGCCCAAAAAAAGAGTTGATCGCCGCATAAACTGCCTAGCCATGCAGCGAGAAATAATGCCTCAATGTTTAAATAGCCGCGCTGCGCTGCAAATCCAGCAAAAAGTAAAAACGTTTCACCTTCTAAAGCTGCCCAAATAAATGTCAGAAGGTAAAACCACTGTCCATATTGAGAAATCAGCGCGTTAATTTCATTCATATCTGAACTAAAATCCACGGTTTCACGACGACTGCCCAAACTTCTGCATTAGTTTCAAACCAACGTAACGCCTGCTCATCGGTAACTAATCCAAGTTGTTTATTTTCCAACCATTCTTGAATTACCGTTTTATTATCAATCGAAAATTGATAACCCACATCAACCAAATCCAATTCGCTAGAAATCCAAACCGCTTCACCTTTGGCAAAAAAACGTTGCAACTCTGACCAATGAATTTTGGCAGTTTCTAAATTTACTTTTTCTTTTTCAAGTTCATTCATAACATGCCGCCAAGGTTGCCCGCATTTTTTCTAAGCCCAATTCACGGGTCAGCTTGATATTATTTTCTGGAATCGCTTCAGGATTTGGATAATTCGCTAGTGCGTGTTCCAAACTACTTTCACGCAACAAATGCAGCATCGGATACGGTGAACGATTGGTATAATTTGCGGCATCGCTTTCTAGCGAACCATCAAAACAATAATTCGGATGAAAACTCGCCAATTGATAAATGCCTTCGTAATCTTGTGCTTCGAGCAGTGCTTGTGCGACTTCTAAAAAGTCCAAATACTCGTCAAAATTCGCAAATGCCTTTGTGTAAATCAACAACGTGGTTTCGATGGCTTCGTTTTCGTCTAAACGCTCACATTCAGCGATTAAATTTTCTAAACAGGTTTCAATATCCGTCGATTTTTCGACTTGAAAATGAATGCCGCCATTTTTAAAAACGCGCTCTGCAAACGGGCAAATGTTATGAGCAATAACGACGTTTTCTAACCATTTTTTTGTTTCTGAAATCTGTTTCATAATAGCTTTTCGCCTCGCGCCAACTTTGGCAACGCGCCTTCCAATCCCATCGCGCCACGCATCACTTTATTTTTTAACGGCGTAATCCGTTCGGCTAATCCTAACCCTAAATTGCGTAAAAATTTTAGCGGCAAAAATTCGTTACTAAATGTTTGATAAAACACGTCCATCACGGTCATCATTTTCAAATTTTCAGTGCATCTCATTTTTTCGTAACGCTTCAAAACGCTCACATCTGAAATCGAACGTCCTTGTTGTGTTGCTTCTAAAATCACTTCCGCTAACGCCGCTGCATCAAGTAAACCGATATTCACGCCTTGTCCCGCAAGTGGGTTTATCGTGTGAGCCGCATCGCCAACTAACGCCACACCATGTTTGACGTAATGTTGTGCGTGTCGGCGTGTTAAAGGAAAACTTGTAGCTGCAATGACGCGAGTCACTTCGCCTAATTCGTCTGGAAACGTCGCCATCAATTCATGTTTCAAATCATCAAGCGACAACGCTTGTAAACGTTTCACTTCATCGGGCGAGTTATACCAAACAATCGACCCAAAATTGCCCGTCAACGGCAAAAAGGCTTGCGGCCCTGAAGCGACAAAACGTTGCCACGTTATATCTTGTTGGGGATAAGCAGTTTCGATATAAATCACCAGCGCGTGTTGCTCATAATCCCAACTGGTTACACCTAAACCTACGCCTTGGCGAATTTTAGATTGTGCGCCGTCAGCGGCTACCAGTAATTTTGTTGTCAAAATTCGACCGTTGTCTAAAACCAATTCGCTGTCTTGATGGTTGGAATAGTGCAATGTTTCGATACGTGCAGGACAAATCAATTCGATATTTTCAAACGTTTGTAATCGTTCCAACAACGCCAATTGCGTCACGCGATTTTCGACGATAAAACCTAATTCACTGCGTCCAATATCATCGCTACAAAATTCGGTATCACCTGCAGTTTCCCACACACGCATTCGTTTGAATGGACATAAACGGCGATTTTCAACACCTTGCCACGCACCAACGGTTTCTAAAATGGTTTTTGACGCAATGCTCAATGCCGAAACGCGCAAATCGTGTGGTTGTTCGATGTTAAATTCTTGGGGGAATTCACTTTCGATGACGGCAATTTTCAGATTGCTTCCACCTAAACCACACGCCACCGCTGCTCCAACCATGCCGCCACCGACAATGACGACATCAAATTGTTCTTTCATAATCACTCGCAGAAGGTAATAACTGTTCACCTTGCCATAATTGCACCAACGTTTCACGTTCACGGACAACGTGAATGTGTTGACCATCGACCATAATTTCAGCAACCCGTGGACGCGAATTGTAATTTGAACTCATTGTAAAACCATAAGCCCCCGACGAACGCACAGCAAGTAAATCGCCAGCAGTTAATTTCAACGCCCGTTCTTTGCCTAAAAAATCGCCGGTTTCGCATACGGGACCAACAATATCCCAAACCATTTCGCTCGCCGTGCTGTTCAATTGAACTGGCACAATATCTTGCCACGCACCATATAACGCTGGACGGACTAAATCATTCATCGCGGCATCGACAATTGCAAAATTTTTGTGTGCCGTTGGTTTTAAGTATTCCACCCGTGTTACCAAAATTCCTGCATTGCCAACAATTGCACGACCCGGTTCAAGCATAATTTCTAAATCAGTTTCGCCTAAACGCGCCAAAATTGAACTGATATATTCCGCGGGTTCGGGCGGTTGTTCGTCACGATATTGAATACCCAAACCACCGCCCAAGTCCAAATGTTTTAGTGTAATCCCAGAGGCTTTTAATTTTTCAATAAGCAATAAAACTTTATCGAGCGCGTCTAAAAATGGACGTGTTTCTGTTAATTGCGAACCAATGTGACAATCGATTCCCACGATTTCAATATTTGGTAACATCGCGGCGTGTTGATAAGCAGCTAAAGCCTCTTCAATTGCAATTCCGAATTTATTTTCTTTCAAACCGGTGGAAATATACGGATGCGTTTTTGCGTCCACGTCAGGATTGACGCGAAATGAAACAGGGGCAATCACACCTAATTCACCCGCAATTTTGTTAATGCGTTCAAGTTCATCGAAAACTTCAATGTTAAAACAACGAATTCCCAAGGTTAAAGCAACACGAATTTCGTCTTCGCGTTTGCCGACGCCAGAAAAAACGACTTTTTTCACGTCGCCACCTGCGTGTAAAACACGTTGTAATTCGCCGATTGAAACAATATCGAAGCCCGAACCTAATCGCGCCAATACGTTTAACACCCCTAAATTTGAATTCGCTTTGACAGCGTAACAAATCAAATGCGCTTGCGAGCCAAAAGCATCGTTGAAAGCGTGCCAATGGCGTTCCAACGTCGCACGCGAGTAGATATAACAAGGACTGCTGTGTTTTTCGACGAGTGTTTGAACAGATACATCTTCGGCAAAAAGTTGGTTGTTGCGATAAGTAAAATGGTTCATAAATCCTAAAATCAAAAGGTAGTCATCTTTGGCAATTATAACACGCACAAAAAAACCGCCCGTCGAGTTTCCTCAACGGGCGGTTAAAACACATCCCCCTACGGCTATCGCCGCTCCCCCTTCAAAGAGGGAAAACCATTAAAAGCTTACTACTCTTTTGCCCCCTTTGAAGGGGGCAGCCTGAAAGGCTGGGGGATGTGCTTTAAACTTTCGGCGCAGACAAAATAAAATCATCCGCCGACAAAATTTTAATCCCTGTCAATTCAATTTCCATATCAGGCATTTTGTCGCCATTCATATCTACTTGAACGATGGTTTGTTTATTTGTAGGGTCAACATTCAAATGCACCACGCCTTTTGTGCCGTCAAACGGTTTCATTCCCAAGAAAGTTAATGCCTTATCTGACAAACGATACAAATCAATCACCGCACCGCTGCTGGTATCAAAATCGGTAATGATGTCACGATTTCCTGCACCTACTTTTGAATCGGTGATTTTGTCATATTCAATAATATCTGCACCGCCACCAGTGGTGATTTTGTCAACATCAAGACCACCAATAAACGTTTGAACACGGTCATCACCATTCAAAATGTCATTGCCAGCATCGCCTTGTTGCAAAGCTCCGTGATTTAACGTGTCGTTACCATCTCCACCATAAAGCGACGCATTACTAGCATCGTAATAGTAGTAGCCGTTAAGGGTGTCATTTCCCGCATCGCCGTAGAACAAGTTTCCTGTATTATCACTCTCACCAACAATATCATCCCCAATCCCGCCATGCACTGTCGCCTTGTTGCCAGAAATAGAGATAGTATCATTGCCAGAGCCGCCATCAAGATTGATATTGTCCCCGTAGTCGGTAATGTTATCGTTGCCACCCGCGTCGATGATGGTGTCATTACCCCAGCCAGCGTAAATAGTGTCATCGCCGCTGCCACTGTAAATAGTGTCATCGCCGTCGCCAGCGTCAATGACATCATTCCCAATACTTGCAACGATTACGTCATCGCCGTTACCACCATAGAGCTTATTGTCTCCAGCCCCGCCATCGAGTGAATCGTTGCCATCGTCACCACTGATAGTATCTGCGCCATCACCGCCTAAAAGATAATCATCACCCACGCCGCCGATGATAGAATCATCACCTGCACCGCCGTCTAAATAATCATTACCTTCTTTACCGTTCAGCGTATCGTTTCCGCCCAAACCTAAGATTTTTTCATTCATTGCACTGCCATCAAATGGGTCGGCATCTTCGGTTAAAGGCAGTTCGTAATCGTAAGTTCGTGTGTCTTTGGGTAACGCGGTGAGTGTTTTGTTATTACCTGAACCACCACTAACAGAATCATTACCCGTTCCGCTACTGATTGTGTTATTCCCCGAACCGCCAATAACAGTATCATTACCTGAACTACCATCAACAGTACTGTCACCATTCAAAATATCCGCCGCGTTAATTGACGTACCATCAGAAAATTGCACAAACTCGATGTTCGATAAAATATCTTCGCCTTCATCAATCGCACCATTTTCAAGATTGCCGACATATTTCACGACGATTTGCGGCACGTTGTCAGCATCGACGTTGCTGCTAATTTCGTATTGATCTTTGAGATTGTTATAAATCACGGTGTCATTGCCGTCGCCACCGTCGATGATGTCATTACCCGCGCCACCTTCCAACGTATCGTTACCACCGCCACCGTTAAGCGTGTCGTCGCCTTCCATCCCTTTAAGATTAACGCTAACGTTGCCGCCGGCGACTTCTTGAATCAAGTTTGCGAGTTCATTACCTGTGCCGGAAATGGCTTTTTTACCTGATAATTCGAGAGCTTCCACGTTAGGCGCAGAGTTCAAATTGAATGAAACGGTGGCGTTAACTTGGTCTAAATCGCCGCCATTTTCATCTTCAACGATTTTATCTTGGGTGTTGTTCATAAAATAAATGTCGGAATCTGCACCACCAACCAATGTGTCCATACCTAAACCGCCGTCTAAGGTATCCACGCCTGCGCCACCGACGAGAGAATCATTACCCGCATCGCCACTCAAATAATTATCGGCTGAATTTCCAGTAATGATATTGTTGCCTTTATTACCTGTACCTTTACTGGCTTCTTCACCGGTTAATAACAAATTTTCAACATTATCAGTAAGTTTGTAATCCAACAAATTAGTTTCAACAGTGTCATTGCCGCCAGTTTTGACGGTTATGCCGGTTTCAATCACAACGTCTTTGCTGTTATCGACGATGTAATAATCGTTCCCGTCACCGCCGGTCAATGTATCCACGCCTAAACCGCCGATTAACGTATCGTTACCGGCATTACCAAAAATTTTGTCATTGTCTTTGCCACCATCTAAGTAATCGTTGCCGCTACCCCCTTGCAATGTATCGTCACCGTCACCGCCAAGCAATGTATCGTCGCCATTTTCACCATTGAGTAAATCATTATCCACGCCGCCATCGAGTGAATCATTACCCAATCCGCCGTTTATCGTATCTGCACCAGCAAGACCTGTAATCGTATCAGCTTGCGCTGTACCGATGATTTTTTCGCTTTTGATTGTGCCGTTTTTAATTGCCATGAAATTGCCTCGATTAAAGATTAAAAATTAGTTTTATGATTGTTGGGCATTTGCCATTTTACTTGGCAAAACCAATTTGCCTGTTTGTCCACAGGCGGTTAAAAATAAAGCCAAAATAACGGTAAAAATTAGTTTTTTCATGATTCAATCGTAATTGGTTTTTTAGCTGATTTATTTCTCCGACGACGTTTTTTCTTTGCTGGTGAAACGTTATCGGTATCAATTTTTACTTTCGCGGGTTCTGGAACTTTTACCGGATTTTTTGCAGATTTTGGTTTTGGTTTAGAAGCCGCCTTTTTAAAAGGCATTTCGGAATTCACTTTCGATTTTCCAATCACACCAACCAACGCAAAATCCATTTTTTTCTCGTCCAAATCGACACGCACAACTTTCACTTTCACGGTATCACCCAAACGATAGCGGGTGTTGCTGTGTTCACCTTTGAGCTGGTGACTAAGCGGGTCAAAATGAAAATAATCTTGCCCTAAACTACTAATATGCACCAAACCTTCGACATAAATATCATTCAATTCGACGAAGAAACCGAATGATGTGACGGCTGAAATTACGCCTGTAAATTCGTCGCCAATTTTGTCCATCATGTATTCGCATTTGAGCCAATTCGTGACATCGCGGGTTGCATCATCAGCGCGGCGTTCATTGGCTGAACAATGTTCACCTAAAATCACCATGTCTGGCACACCATAAACGAAACTGTCTGCTTTTTTGCCTAGCAAACAATGACGAATCGCTCGATGTACTAACAAATCGGGATAACGGCGAATGGGCGAGGTGAAATGTGCGTAAGCGTCTAACGCCAGCCCAAAATGTCCTTTTTCTTCCGCGCTGTACACGGCTTGTGACATCGAACGTAACAATACGGTTTGAATCAAATGTGCATCAGGACGGTCTTTGATGCTTTCAATCAGTTCCATATAATCAATCGGCGTAGGTTCATTGTCGCCCGTTAAACGCAATCCTAATTCACCCAAAAAGGTTCGTAAATTTGTTAATTTTTCTTCGCTAGGGCCTTCGTGAATACGTAACAATTTGGGCATTTTTTTACTGTTCAAATATCTTGCCGCCGCGCCATTCGCTGAAATCATAAATTCTTCAATCAGCTTGTGTGCATCGTTGCGAATAACAGGAATAATTTTGTCGATTTTACGATGTTCACCAAACACAATGCGGGTTTCTTGAGTATCGAAATCCATTGCACCGCGTTTTTCACGCGCAGTTCGCATCGCTTGATACAGCGCGTAAAGTTCACGCAAATCGGGCATTAACTTAGCGTGCTTTTCAGCTAAAACCGTATCGCCTTCAACCAACATTTTCGCCACATCGTTATAGGTCAAACGGGCGTGTGATTGCATGACGGCATCATAAAAACGCGCTCGACCGACTTGACCTTCGCCGTCAATCAACATTTCGCACACCATGCACAGCCGATCGACGTGCGGATTGAGCGAACATAAACCGTTCGACAAAATCTCTGGCAACATTGGAATCACTTGTTCTGGAAAATAAACCGACGTACTACGTTTATGGGCTTCTTGGTCTAATTCGCTGCCAACCGTTACATAATGTGAAACATCGGCAATCGCCACCAATAATTTCCAACCTTTCGGCGTTTTTTTGCAATACACAGCATCATCAAAATCGCGAGCATCTTCACCATCGATGGTGACTAACGGTGTGGCGCGTAAATCAACACGTCCTTCTTTGGCAGATTCGGGAACTTCGGCGGTGAGCGGAGCAATTTCAGTGAGTAATTCGGTTGACCAGATATTGGGCAATTCGTGAGTACGAATCGCCATTTCAATCTCCATCCCAGGTGCAAGATGATCGCCAAGAACTTCAACGATTTTGCCAAGTGGCTGATGTAATTTCGTGGGTTGTTGCGTAATTTCAGCGACCACAATCTGCCCTTGTTGAGCATTTTCAGTTTTACCGTTTTCGATAAGAACGGTTTGCGCGATATTTTTATTATCTGGAATGACGTAAGTAAAACCGTCTTCGTAATACAATCGACCAACAATTTGATGCGTGTTACGTTCTAAAATTTCAACGACTGCACCTTCACGACGATTTTTTCTATCCATGCCCACAATCCGAACCATTGCACGGTCGTTGTGTAACAAAACATTCATTTCACGCGGAGACAAATACAAATCATCTGAACCGTCATCGGGTCTGACAAAACCAAAGCCGTCAGCATGACCAATAACACGTCCGACAATTAAATCTTTATTATTCACTAAGCAGTAACGTCCGCCACGATTAAATAATAACTGTCCATCACGTTCCATTGCGCGTAACCGACGACGCAGAGCTTCTAAACGTTCTTCATCTTCGATTACGAAAGCCGTAGCAATATCTTCACGTCCTAGCGGTCGCCCCGTATCTTCGAGTAATTGCAAAATTAGTTCACGGCTGGGAATCGGATTGTCGTATTTTTCAGCTTCGCGTTCAGCGAAAGGATCATTTTTTGACGCGAAATCAAGGACGTTTTTAGACTTTGAGGGCATTTGTAGGCAGCTTCTTTTAGGAAAAAATCGATAAAAATTAGTGTTTATCATACAGGTTTAACAGGCATGGTAAAAGGCGCAACGTGAAAAACGATAGGCTTTAAATTGACAAAGTTTGGCGTGCCGCTTATAGTTTGCCGCGATTCGCCGAGGTGGTGGAATGGTAGACACGCTAGCTTCAGGTGCTAGTGGGCGCAAGCCCGTGAAGGTTCAAGTCCTTTTCTCGGTACCATAAAATTAAAACAAACAAAAACGGCTCGATGGATTATCTATCGAGCCGTTTTTGTTTTTGACGTTATATTGTCCCAAAATTAAAAAACCGCCCCCTCAGCTTATGCTAATAAAAGGGCGGTTTTTTTATGGATTGAAAGTTACAAATTAAGCAATAAATGCAAAATCTGCAGTAGTTAAAGCGTTTGGATTAGTTAATCCTGTCAACGTAATCAAATCAGTAATCGTAAGATCGGCAGCTAACATTGCAGCATTAGTGCCTGAGTTTAAATCATTTACCAACGAAACATGAGTAAGTGGAGTTGAAGCCGTATCTGTCCAAACTAGTACAAAATCACTATTTGCCGTGAATGAAGTTGCCTCTGTGAGTAAAGTAGCAGCGGTTGTTCCTATTGCGGCTTTTACAGCCGTAGAATCTGCGAATGTTGTCGTATCTAACACTATAACTTGTGCAGTAGCACCAAGTGTAGTACCAGCAGTAGCTCCAGATGCAATATGTTGAAGAATAGTCGAACCGGCAGCAGTGGCGGTGACTGTTCCATTATTACCATTTGCAATCAAAGAACCGCTTTGTGCTGTCAACGAAATAGTCACTATGTCTGAACCTGCAGTAAAGCTTGTTGCGGCATCTGTAGTTGCACTTGTACCAGCAGCTAAGACAATGTTATCAACACCAGCACCTAAAGTAATCGTATCAACACCAGCACCACCCGTGATTGAACCACCACCAACAGCTGCGGTAATAGCATCCGCATAACCGCCACCTGTGATGTTGGTTACACCTGCGCCCGTACCTTTAAGTGTGGTAGCGCCAGTTGATGAAATACCCGCAGCACTGATAGTCGCCGTACCAGAGTTGGTAGTGATTAAACTTAAATCCACTGTTGCTGATGTTGCTGCACTAGGCAAAGTAATAGCGAGCGTTCCAGCATTTGTTGTAGCACTGGTTGCAGTCCATGATGGAGCTGTTGTTCCACCCAAAACAAGATTTGCAGTTGAACCAGAAGGGACAACCACCACGTCAGCTGTTGTTGTGGCTCCGGCAAAACCGGTAATTGTAGCTGTAGTTGCCGCACCCAAAGTAATCGTATCAACACCTGTACTAGCGGCAGCAATCGCAACACCGTCTGTATCAATAACGGTCATGATATTTGCCGTGCTGCCTGTTGGCAATGCAATAGTATCTGTGCCAACACCACTATTAACCGTCACGGCTGTTAATGCTGTTGCTGTATCGAAGGTGACTAAATCATTACCTGATCCGCCAGTAACAGAAACCGTTGCGTCAGTGATGCCGATAGTATTTCCACCCGCTGGCAAAACAATAGTATCTGCGCCACCTGCTCCGGCTACGAATGAAGCTGTAGTTAGTGCGGTTGTGAAAGTAACGGTGTCAATAGCCGCTGCGGTGCTAGTAACTGCAACAGTCGCGTCGTTAATGGTTAAAGCATTAGTGAAAGCACCTAAAGCATAAGTATCAGTACCTGCACCACCAGAAACAGTTGTGGCGGTAACCGCACCACCAGAGAAAGTAAATGTATCGGCCACAGAACCACCCGTAATGGATGTTGATGTTAAAGCTGTAGTAAAAGTCAATGCGTTAGCAAATGCCCCCGACGCACCTGTAACCGTAATACCATCGGTATCGTTGATACTTGCTGTTACTGCGTAACCACTTGCAAAGGTAAGCGTATCGGCACCTGTACCACCAGAAATAGAGCCTGCGGTAAACGTGGCAGTATTTGCGATAGTAATTGCATCAGCACCAGCACCACCATCGATTGTGCCAGTTGCATCGATAAATGTGAATGTATCGGCACTGCTACTTCCTACTATGGAATCACCACCTGTACCACCAACTATGGTTGTTGCTGTAATTGCACTACTAAAGGTAATAGTGTCTTTACCTGTATTCCCTGTAATATAAATACCGTCGGTGTCAGAAACTGTGAATGTATTTACGCTGCCCGCTAATGACATCGTCAACGTATCTGCACCAGCACCACCGGTGACTGTTGTAGCGGTTAAAGCGGCGGCGGCATAAATAGCATCTACACCATCACCGCCATCGACGCTATCGCCTACAGCAATGTTCAACGTATCATTTCCAGCACCACCTAAAATAGTATCAATACCAATACCACCGGTGATTGTATCCGCTCCTGTACCGCCAGTAATACTAGCAACACCAGAGGTTGCCATTACTGCCGCTAAACTCAAAGCATCACCCACTTGTGAATCAGAGATAGTAATCTTCAACGTACCTGCGGCGGTGTAAACACCGGAAATAGTATCGATACCACCACCATAACCCCAGTCCGTAATCGTATCAGTTCCCGTATCTGCCGGAGTGATAGCAAAGGTATCGTTACCATATCCACCGGTTACAGTGTCATTACCTAACCCACCTGTGATGCTATCGGCACCTGAACCACCAGAAATACTGTCTGCACCTGCCCCGCCATCAATAGTATCGTTACCTGCACACCAGTAATCGTGTCTGCAGCTGTACCGCCTGTGATGCTTGCTGTACCAAATGATGCCAATACAGTTGATAAATCCAAAGCAGTTGTCGACGAGTCATAAATCGTTACTTTTAACCCACCCGCCGCCGTGTACGCGCCACTGATTACGTCAGTGCCGTAACCAAAATCGGTAATTGTATCTGTTGCTGTATCCGCTGCGGTAAGTACGAAGGTATCTGCACCTGCACCACCTGTGATGCTATCTACACCTAAACCTGCCGTGATTGAATCTGCTCCAGAGCCACCGCTGATAGTATCGCCAACGCTGCCGCCTGTAATAGTGTCATTACCGCCACCGCCTGTTATTGTATTCGTACCAGTAACACCACCAATCAGTGTTGTTGCTAAAGACGTATATTCAGACACATCAATTGAATTACCTGTTGCCGCTGTGACAAGCGACAAATCGACTTTAGCAATGCCCGATGTAGCTGCTGTTGTGTCTAGTGCAATCGTAACTGCTGCTGTATTAGCTACCGCAACGAGAGATTCAACTCCTGTAATACGGCTCCAAGAATCAGTATTAGCAATCGCAAATGTTGTACCCGTTGTACCAACACTAATAGTATCGGTACCATCACCACCTGAAATACTGTCAACCGCTGCGCTTGACGAGAACAAATCTGCGGTGAATAAATAAGTTAATGTATCGTTACCTTCGGCAGCACTAATAGTGTCCGCACCCGATCCACCAGTGATTGAATCCGCCAAAGCACTGCCAGTAATCGAATCCGCTCCGGTACTGCCTGTAATCGTGACTTTTACTTTTCCCGCCGTAATCACTGTTGCAGCACTTGGTGCCGTAACTGTTCCAGAAGTTTCAATACCTGAAGTTGTACCCGCGCTGCTCGCTAAAGTGATAAAACCTTTCGTATCGCGTAACCACGAAAGCGCGTCACCGCTCAAAACGTAGACTTGTTTTTGTGTTAATGATTCAAGCTGGTCTGCTGTAGCTGTTGATAATTGCGCTAAGTGTGCAGAAGTAATTGATGGAACATCGGAGGTCGTCAACGCAGGAAGAGTAAAGATCGTTAACCCTTTGAACACAGCGGGTTTAAGTGTTTCAATAAAGCTACCTGTCAAAGCCGCGACTTGTGCCGTTGTTAAACCAGCGATTTGTTTAGTGCCTGATGTTAAAAATGGTGCTTGCTCTG
>JAQTOX010000027.1 GCA_028713055.1 Methylococcales bacterium
ATCGCCTTTGACCATGTAATCGGTTGCCCCTGCTTTTAAGGTGCTTAGTGCAAAATCAGTATCGCTACGTCCCGTCAGAACGATAATTGGCAAACTGTTTGTAATTTGTATAGCAGTTCTCACCGTTTCTAATCCTTCTGAATCTGGCAACGATAAATCCAACAGCATGACATCAAAACAAGATTTGCCCAACTCCTGCTCTGCAAATGCTAATGATTCCACCCACGTTACTTCAAAATTGATTTCATGTGATTGTTTTAAGGCTGTTTTGACTAAATAGGCATCTCCAGTTTCATCTTCGACAAGTAACACGCGAATAGGTAGTTTCGCTAGATTCATATTTTGTGTCCTTGTGGCAAACGCACAAGAGCGAACCAATATTCATTTAATTGATGAATCGCGTTAATAAACTGAGACATATCCACGGGTTTTGTAATATAACTTGCTGCCCCCAGTTGATAAGAGCGCACCACGTCATTTTCTACATCAGACGTTGTTAAGACTACAACAGGAATATCATTGAACAGTGGATTGGCTTTAATTTCTGCTAAAAATTCACGACCATCCATGCGGGGCATATTTAAATCAAGAAAAATTAAATCGGGACGACGTGCATTAGCGTATTTCCCGAGCTTTTGTAAAAAATTAAGTCCTTCACGTCCATCAACAACATGGTGCAGATTCGCTATTATCCGACCTTCTTTTAATGCCATTTTCACTAAATAAGCATCGGCTGGTTCATCTTCCAATAATAAAATTTCAACAGCGTGAGGGTTTTCAATCATCAAGGTTTCTCATTCAATCCAAAATAAAAAAGTTTAAGTGTCGACAGGTAAGTCGAATATAACTGTTGTTCCGCCACCGTTAGTTTCTTTCAAGCTCACTGACCCCCCGCAGCTTTCTATGATACGCCGCACAATAGCTAAACCAATGCCCGTCGAGTCTTGATTATCGTTGACTTGCAACCGTTCAAATACTAAAAAAACACGTTCACGGTATTCAGCAGGAATTCCGATGCCGTTGTCTTCAACGTAATAATGAACTCGTTTTTCCTTAAATTCGCCGTAAATGTGTATTTTTAGAATGTTGTCGGGTTTTCGATAGTGGAGCGCATTATCAAGCAATATGTCGAAAATATCATATAAACGTGGGCGATCAATCATTACGCTAGGCAGTTCACCGTATTCAATAGATGCGTTTGTTTGACGAATCAAAACGGTGTATTTCGCTACAACTTTGGCGAGAATACTTGCCACATCCACCGCGTTAACCACTGCACGAGGTTGTATTGCAGCGAGATAAAGTTGAATATCACGAACTAACGCTCTTTGGCGTAACGCACTTTGCTCGATAAATTTTAGTGCGAAGGCAGCATCTTCATTCGTTGATATGATGTCTGTTAAGTCATTTTGTAATCGTTGAACAAAACTAATTATTCGCCGTGGCGGTTCTTGTAAATGATGTGCGGCGATATTGGTGAATTGTAATAAATCCGCATTGATCATCGTTAATTTTTTTTCACTTTCTCTCAATTGCATGGTCAGTTCAAAAGCCATTTTAGCCGCCTGAAGTTTTACCATCGAATAGGAACGCAACAAAAAGAACAATAAGAAACTTATGATGGTTCCCGAACCCAAAACTATCCATACTTTGTTGTAATCGATAAATACCGTCCCTGTTCCTTCATATTTTTCCATGTGTAACGTCCATATTCTGCCGTAAAACTGAATTTGTATTGTCGAATTAAATAACGATTTAGTATTTGAATCGTTACCATCGCCTTGATAAAGTAAATCTTCAGGTCGGATTTCAGCACCGTCATATACCCGCAAGTTAAAATTTGAATCGTTAATATCTGCACTATTTAAAACAATACTACTCAACAAGTTGGTCATGCGAAAAGGCGTATAAACCCAACCAAATATCGCTGCACGGCGTTGTTCAATTGTTTCAATTGGTTTGTTTTTTTGATAAATAGGCAAATACATCAGAGTTCCCGCCTGAATATCAGAGTCTGTTTCTTGAAGGAGTGTTACTTTGCCAGACAAATATGCGTCATTATTATCAACGGCTCGACGCATGGCGGCATGGCGGATGGGTTCGGAATACATGTCGTAACCAAAAGCGCGTTGGTTTCGCGTGTCAAATGGTTCGATGTAGATAATAGATGTATAGGCATTGCGTTGACCTTCGGGTTTAACGCGATAATCTGGAAAACCACTTTTGCGGAATTGAACCTCATGTGTTTTAAGTTCTTCAGGTGGAATCCACAATGCAAAACCTAACGCCTGAATACCATTGAAATGCCGATCAAGACTTAGTCGATGAACATAAATACGCCATTCTTCGCGGGTGACTTCTTGCGAGGCATCAAATAATGCGGCACCACCGAGTAATATTTGTTTGTGAACCTCAAGTCGTGCTTCTATTCGAAATTTAATTTCATCACAACGTCTTTCAAATTCTCGTTGAGCCGCATTCTCAACATTTATTTTGAGCCGATAACTCAAAAATCCCGTCAATAGCAATGCGAATAATAAAACTAACCATGTGAGTAGCCCACCGCGATTGTTAGGAAATTTCATTTTTTTAGCTCATTGTTGTGACCAACGGTAATTCAAACCAAAATACACAGCCCAATCCTTCACCTTCCGATTCCACGCCAATTGTTCCGCCATGATGTTCTACAATTTTCCGACATAACGCTAAACCAACGCCTGTGCCTTCAAAACGACTACGTATTTGTAGACGGGAAAATACTTTGAATAATCGATCAATTTGATTCGGCGCAATACCAATGCCCGAATCCCGTATTTCAACTCGGAATGTGTAGGATGTAGCGGATGCCGAAACATCAACAACAGGCGGTTTATTTTCGTCGTGATATTTCAGCGCGTTACCAACTAAATTTTGCAATAATCGCGTTAATTCGTCACGATTTGCGACTACGTCTATCCAGTCACCCGATATTTCAACCCGTCCACCGCTAGTTTCTATTTCAGGTTTTAGAAACGCAAGAGCTTCATCAACCGCGGCACGACTAGAAATAAGCGTTAAAGGTTCAGTGCGTTGTCCAACCCGCGAATAATCAAGCAAAGATAAAATCATAGCATCCATGCGTTTTGCACCATCAATAGCAAAATTGAGAAATTGACGGGTTTCGTCATCCAATTTTTCAGCTAACGCCATTTCGATCAATGATAAATAACTCGTCACCATACGTAACGGTTGCCGCATATCGTGGGAGACCGCGTAGGCGAATTGCTCTAAATCAGCATTGGAGCGTTGGAGTTCCAATTCCATCTGTTTACGTTCAGTAATGTTGCGGCTAATACTAAGAATACCTGTTATTTTGCCAGTACTGTCTTTTAAAGGTGTTTTGAGTGTTTCAAAAAGTCCTTCATAACCATTTGTTGCAAAAACAAGCCACTCTTCATTGGTGTGCGGTATGCCGTCACGAATTACCTTAGCATCATTTTTTAGAAAAAAATCAGCTTGCTCACGACTGACAAAATCGTAATCTGTTTTCCCTAAAATATCAGCTTGTTTAGCTCCAAAAAAACACTCGAATTCTTGATTACAAAACTGATAAATACCATTTATATCTTTCAGCCAAACTAAATCTGGAATAGTTTGAATAAGGGTGTTTAATTTTGTTTTTTCCTGCTCCAGTAAATTTAATATCTTTTTACGTTCGGTGATATTACGAGATAACACAATAAAATGTGGGGTTTGTTCATTTTCAGTCGGCTTAATAGCAACAGATAATTCAAACCAATACGTTTCATTTGCTAGATCTAACTGAATTTGTTTACCTGACGACCAACCTTGTTGTTGCGCCTCTCGTAATGCTGAGAAACAAATCGCTGTTGCATCGGGAGGTAAAATCGTGGAAATTTTTTTCCCTAAAAGTTGTTCAGCTCGCATGGAAAATTTTGCATTGCGATGAGCATAATAATTCTGAAAATGTCCTTCGAGGTCAAGTTCAAATAATACATCGGGAATTGCATTTAGCGTGGCTTGTAATTGATTTTTTGTGTTGAGTATATCGAGTTCTATTTTTTTACGTTCGGTAATGTCACGAGATAACACGATAAAACGGGGCTGCTCAAAATCAGAAGCAAGAAGTTTGGTAGTAATAGATAACTCAAACCATGTCTCGCCTTGTGGGAGTTGCAATTTAAATTGTCTGCCATTGGAACGATTTTTTTCTAATGATTCATGTAGCGCAGCCATCGCAACTTCGGCAGCATCAGGCGGTAAAACATCAACAATTTTTTTACCTAATAGCTGTTCGACTGGCTTGGCAAGTAATTCTGTATGCGGCGTATGAACATCGTAATAATAACCATCCAAGCCAACTTCAAACATCAGATCGGGAATCGCATTCAACGTGGCTTGCAATTGATTTTTTGTGTTGAGTATATCGAGTTCTATTTGTTTGCGTTCGGTAATGTCAGAAACAAAGCCATGCCACAAGATTGAGCCGTCTTCTTCAAGTTCGGGTAACGCATTTCCCAGTAACCAGCATTCTGTACCATCTGCAAATTTAAGACGATATTCATCACACCATGGACTTAATTCTCGCGCCGACTTTTTAATGGTCTCAAGATGGCTCGTCAAATCATCAGGATGGACAGCTGTAAAAATAGCAGCAGCATCTTCACGAACATCAGCAGGATCGAGGCGATAAATTTTGCGTAACACTTCACTGGCGTAAGGAAGGCAAAAACTGCCATCAGCACGCATACAAAATTGAAAAACTAAATTAGGTAACTGATTGGCAATTTTATGTAATCGTTCGGAGGCTTCTTGTTGTGCTAATTCACTTTTTTTAAGTTCGGTAACATCCGTCGAAATACCAGATAGCGCGTAAATCTTGCCATTTTCATCTATTAACGGTTCTTTAGTTGTTAAAAAAACACGTTCTTCGCCGTTTTTTAAATGATATGTGTCGATAATTTCTACACGTTCACCATGTTCAATAACCCGTCGATCGTAATTTCGAATTTTTTGTACAGTTTCTTCATCAAAAAAATTACTATCAAGACAACCAATAATTTCAGTGGACGGTAAATTGAATATTTCTGCAACCATTCGATTCGTATATTTATAACGGTAATTAACATCCTTGGTAAACGCTGCAACGGGTGCATTATTCAAAATGGAAGACAGCTTGTATTTTTCACTGTTCGCTTTTTCTTGTTCGGTGAGTAATTCGGCAGCGGTTGGTAATTTCAAGGCAAGTGGGATAATTTTTAACATTGCAATGGCTGTAGCGACTGAAATAATTGCCGTAAAAACTTTAAGATAACCATCAAGCCAGTACAGTGGAATCCAAATTAGAATTGCAGACATTAAGTGGGTTGTTCCACATGCCACAATAAATACCGCTCCCATTGTAAACAACCACGCATAAGGTAAATCTTTACGCTTCTGAATAAAATACATAAGACTTAGCGGAATAGAGTAGTAAGACAATGCAATTAACACGTCAGAAACAACGTGTAACCACAATAAAGTAGGATTCCAGCTTAAACAGAAACCGTGTGGAATTAGATTTTTAATGCCGAGAAGATCAATCAATGTTTGCATGAAGTAAAAATGTGGCGACTGAATCAATCAGTCAAATTTAGAAAAGAAGCCGCGTACAACTGCCCTAATGCCAAACCGCCATCGTTCGGCGGAACGTTTTGATACGTGTAAACGGTGAAATTTGCGGTCGTTAATTCGGTAAAAACGTTTTCTGTGAGCAACGCGTTTTGAAAACAACCACCGCTTAACACAATGTTTTTTTGGTTAGCATGATGAGCAATTTCAACGCTGATTTTGGCTAGTGTATTGTGAAATTTTGCGGCGCAGTAATTCGATGATTGTGTTGTTTTATCAAGTAAAATCTGTTCTATCATGGGTTGCCAATCAATTATCATCGAATCACTGATTTCAAAATCATAACAATCTTTTGTTTCAATTGATGAGGCGCAGTTTTCCAGCAACATCGCCGCATGACCTTCGTATTCATTGACGTGGCAAAGGTCTAACAAACTCGCCACGGCATCAAATAAACGTCCAATACTGCTAGTTTTTGGACAATTCAATTGTTTGGTTAAAGCGATTTTTAATAATTGTTGTTCGTTTAACGAAAAACCTAAATCAAAATCTACAAAGGCTTTTTCACCAAAAATTTCAAATAGCAAACTCAACGCCACACGACGCGGTTCTTGAATGGCTTTAGAACCGCCAACTAACGAGAAAGTACGAAAATGGGCAAAACGCTCAAAACCTTTTTTATGGATCGATAAAAATTCGCCGCCCCAAATTGTGCCATCATTTCCAAAACCTGAACCATCCCAAATAATGCCTAAAACGGGTGGCTGTAAATTATTTTCTGCCAGGCAAGACAACGCATGGGCATAATGATGTTGAACGGCGTGTTTTTCGATTTTTAAATTCGCAGCAAATTGACTGCTCACATAATCAGGATGCAAATCGTGCATGACTCGGACAGGTTTAACCGCGTAAGCATTTTGTAAATCGACGAGTGTTTTTTGAAATTGTTGGCGCGTAGCTTCGGAATCTAAATCACCTAAATGTTGACTTAGAATCGCTTGGTTTTTATGGCTAATCGCAACGGTGTTTTTCATTTGTCCGCCAACGGCGAGCGTGTTTAAAGCAAATCCCCCCAACCCCCCTTCAAAAAGGGGGGCTTTAATTGGTAACGGCGCAAAACCTCTAGCACGACGCAAAACTGTCACTTTTTTGTTAATAACCCGCACAATCGAATCATCTAATGGTCGCAAAATCGGACGATTGTGAACCAAAAAATAATCCGCAATACCGGCGAGATTTTCTAACGCTTGCGTGTCATCAATACAAATCGGTTCGCTAGAACGATTGCCACTCGTGGCAACTAACGGTGAACCAAAATCATGTAACAACAAATGGTGCAGCGGCGAATAGGCGAGCATCACACCCAGCAAAGATTGTTGTGGCGCGCCGGCATCGGCAAGGGCGATTTGTTCACGCCGTTTTAATAAAACAATCGGTGCGGCAGGCGAGGCGAGGGCAGTTTGTTCGAGTTCGCTAATTTCACAGAGTTTTTGCGCGGCAGCTAAATTTTCAACCATCAAGGCAAACGGTTTTAACGGACGTTTTTTGCGTTGGCGCAACCGTTCGACCACTTCTTGATTCGTAGCATCGACCAATAATTGATAACCGCCAATGCCTTTTAACGCAATGATTTTTCCTGCTTTTAATTGCTCAACGGCTAGTTTCAATGCGGTATCTTTTTCAGCTAAAACCTGTCCTGATTCGCCCAAAAAACTGAGTTGTACACCACACGTTGGACAGGCAAGCGTTTGTGCATGAAAACGCCGATTATCCATCGATTGATATTCATGTTGGCAATCGGCACACAAAACAAATTTCGCCATGCTGGTATTCGCACGGTCATAAGGTTGATGTGTGGTGACGCTGTAACGTGCGCCGCAACTGCAACAACTGGTGAAGGGATAACGATAATAACGACTTTGTGGATTAAAAATGTTTTCGACACATTCGGGGCAAGTTGCAATATCAGGCAGGATAAATGCGGACGTTGGCGCGTCGTTAATGCTGGTTAAAATTTCAAATCGTTCAAAATTTTCCGATGGTTTGGCAGTGATTTTTAAATCGTCAATTTCTGCAAACGGCGGTAATTCGGTTTGCAGTGCGTTGAGGAAATCATGTTGCTGCGTTTCTAAACCTTCGATGGAAACTAACACGCCTAACGACGTATTTTTAATCCAGCCTTTTTGTTCAAAGCGTGTGGCCAAACGCGCCACAAAAGGACGAAATCCAACGCCTTGCACCATGCCTTGGATTTCGAGTTGCGAATAAATATACATTTATTCTCTGCGCCAGCGTGTTGTACCGTCTGGCGAATCTTCCAAAATAACATTTTTAGCTTTCAATTCATCACGGATTTTGTCAGCTAATGCCCAATTTTTCGCTTTTTTGGCATCAATTCGCGCTTGTTTTTGTTGTTCGATAAAGTCGTCAGAAAGCGAGTCTTTGCTTAAATGAAAATTACCATTCAAATTATCACCAAATTTAAATTTAAAAAAATGTTCTGGATTGTCTTGTAACAAACCTAAAACGCCAGCGAGCGATTTTAAAGTTGCCGCTAAAACAGAAGACTTTGTTTTATTGAGTTCACGCGCGACATCAAACAAAACTGCTAACGCAACCGGTGTATTAAAATCATCATTCATCGCGTCTTCAAAGCGCGTTTTATATTCTGAGTCAATGTCGGTTTCTACAATTTCAACATCACGCAATGCCGTATAAAGTCGCGTCAAACCTGCACTCGCATCATTCAATGATTCATCTGAATAATTCAATGGACTGCGATAATGGCTTGTCAGAATGAAGAAACGGACGATTTCAGGACGGTATTGTTTTAACACTTCGCGCACGGTAAAAAAGTTGCCGAGTGATTTCGACATTTTTTCTTCGTTAATTCGCACAAAACCGTTGTGCATCCACAAATTCACAAATTTTTCGCCAGTCGCGCCTTCGGATTGGGCGATTTCATTTTCATGATGCGGGAATTGCAAATCCATACCGCCGCCATGAATATCAAACGAATTGCCCAAACAACACGTTGACATCGCCGAACATTCGATATGCCAACCAGGGCGACCATTGCCCCAAGGTGATTGCCAAAATGGTTCGCCTTCTTTTGCCATTTTCCACAACACAAAATCCATCGGATTACGTTTGGCTAAATCCACATCAACACGTTCACCAGCTTGTAAATCGTCTGTATTTTTACCGGATAATTGCCCGTAATTTTTAAATTTATCGACCGCATAAAACACATCGCCATTTGTACCAACATAAGCAAATTCATTGGTTATCAATTTTCCAATCATCGCGATGATGTCGTGAATTGAAGATGTAGCGCGAGGTTCAATATCGGGTGGCAAAACGGCTAATGCGCGTTCATCTTCGTGCATCGCGTCAATAAATCGAGCGGTTAAAACATCAATCGATTCGCCATTTTCATTGGCGCGGTGAATAATTTTATCGTCAATATCGGTGATATTACGCACATAAGTAACGTCATAACTTAAATAACGCAAATAACGCACAACGGTATCAAACACCACCATCACCCGCGCATGTCCCACGTGACAATAGTCATAAACCGTCATGCCGCAAACATATAAACCGACTTTGCCTGCAACGCGAGGCGTGAAAGTTTCTTTAGAACGAGTGAGCGTGTTGTAAATTTTTAGCATTCTGTTTTTTCGTTAAATGTAAATGATGTCGCAATTTATCAAGCCGATGCTTCTATTTCAAGTTAAAACCGCCTAAAATTCGCGGTCTTAAAAACATTCTCAAGGAAACAAATGCGAAACTTATTACTCTCAATGTTGTTTCTTTTCACAGCAACAACCTCTTTTGCAACGGAAAACAAAATGTCTCAAACCCACCCGAAAGTTAAATTAACGACTTCACTTGGCGAAATCACCATTCAATTGAATACCGAAAAAGCACCGATTAGTAGTGCAAATTTTTTAACTTACGTTAAAGAAGGCTTTTATAACGGCACGATTTTTCATCGCGTGATTAAAGGTTTTATGGCGCAAGGCGGTGGTTTTGATACCAGTTTTAATCAAAAAGAAGTTCATGCACCGATTGAAAACGAAGCAGACAATGGCTTGAAAAATAATCGCGGTACGCTTGCTATGGCGCGTACAAACGTGCCGAATTCTGCAACCGCACAATTTTTTATCAACTACAAAGACAACGACTTTTTAAATCATACCGGTAAAAACGCCAGTGGTTGGGGTTATGCGGTGTTTGGTGAAGTGATTGAAGGTATGGACATTGTCGACAAAATGGCAACTGAACCCACTGGCAATCGTGGCGGTCATCAAGACGTGCCAAAAACTGACATCGTGATTGAAAAAGCAGAAATCGTTGAATAAATGATTTTATTCATCTCCGACCTACATTTATCTTTCGATAAGCCCAAAATAACCCGTCATTTTGTCCATTTTCTGCAAACGAAAGCACGTCGCGCAAAAGCGGTTTATATTTTGGGCGATTTGTTTGATGCGTGGGTCGGCGATGATGATTTCACCGCGCCAAACGCGCAAATTCGTCGTGAATTAAAACGCTTAACTGATTCTGGCGTTACCGTTTATATCCAACGCGGTAATCGAGATTTTTTAATCGGCGAGCGTTTTGCGCGAGGTACGGGCGTTATTTTGCTTGATGATTACGCTGTGATTGATTTAGAAGGTGAGAAAACCCTTTTAACGCATGGCGATTTGTTATGCAGCGATGATATTGACTATCAAGCCTTCCGAGCCAAATCTCGCACAAGCGAATGGCAACAAAATGTATTATCAAAACCGTTATGGTTACGATTGATTGCTGCGCGTTGGTATCGATTACGCAGTTTTTGGCATAAACAAAAAAAATCCAATTACGTCATGGATGTCAATCAAACGACGGTCGAAAATCTCATGAGAAAATATCAATGCACTCGTTTAATTCATGGTCACACGCACCGTCCCGCTCTGCATGAATTTAATTTGAACGGTAAAAAAGCACAGCGTTTTGTGTTATCGGATTGGAATAATGACGGTGGTGAAGTGTTATGTTTCGAGGATAAAAAGTGAGTAAACGCAAATCGGGTTTAAATGTTCACGGCATAATTTTGTTGGATAAACGGTTGGGCATTTCCTCAAACAAGGCATTGCAAGAAGTTCGACGTTTATTTAACGCTAACAAAGCAGGACATACGGGCAGTTTAGACCCGCTCGCAACAGGACTTTTACCGCTGTGTTTTGGCGAAGCAACCAAAGTTTCCGCGCTCATGCTCGACGATGACAAACGTTATCAAGTTACCGTCAAACTTGGTGTGATGACGGATACTGGCGATGCCGAAGGGCAAATCCTTGAAACCAAACCTGTGCCACCATTATCGCTTGAGCAAATTCAAACTTGTTTAGCAAAATTTACCGGCGCACAAGCCCAAGTGCCGCCAATGTATTCGGCGTTAAAACATAATGGTAAAAAACTCTACGAATTGGCGCGAGAAGGTATCACAATTGAGCGTGAACCGCGCAATATCACGATTTACGAATTAAATTTACTCGAATTTACGCCCGAAACGTTGACGTTAGATGTGGCGTGTTCAAAAGGAACTTACATCCGCTCGCTTGCCGAAGATATTGGACATGATTTAGGTTGCGGCGGAACGGTGACGGAATTGCGTCGTACACAGGCGGGACAGTTTTTTTTACATGAAGCGAAAACGATTGAGCAACTTGACGCAATGACTTCAGACGAATTACATGCAAATTTAATTTCGGTAGATAAACCGTTAGAAAAATTACCTGCAATTTATTTATCGTCCGAACAAGCAACAGCGATTCGATATGGTCAAGCGATTGATTTTGAAACAAATGAAACAAAACAAAACGTACGTTTATATGCAGAAAAGTCGTTTTTAGGTTTGGGCGAAATCGGATTAAATGCTAAACTAACCATCGTTAGATTGTTCAATTTGAGCGACTAATTTCTCGGGTTTCTACACCCTAATCGTGGAAACCTTCATTTACTTAATTTTCCTCACATGCGTGAGGGTGTTTCTTTTAGGGATTTATCCGCAATGCCATTTACAGCAGAACAAAAAAAAGCCGTCGTTGAAGCCTATCGTCAATCAGAAACTGACACAGGTTCACCAGAAGTTCAAGTCGCATTATTGACGGCTCACATTCACCATTTAACCCCGCATTTTGCGGCGCACAAAAAGGATAACCATTCACGTCGCGGTTTATTACGTATGGTTAATCAACGTCGCAAGTTGTTAGATTATTTGAAGAATAAAGATGGCGAGCGTTATCGCACGTTAATCGGACGCTTAGGGTTGCGTAAATAAAAAACACTTAGAAAACGGCACATCTTGTGCCGTTTTTGCTTTAGCGAAAACATAAACTCTTTTTCCAAATTACCTTCAAACAAAGGAAACCTCATAGTGAATCCTATTAGGAAAGAATTTCAGTACGGCGATCAAAAAGTTATCCTCGAAACCGGTGAAATTGCACGTCAAGCTGACGGCGCAGTCATGATTGATATTAACGGCACGTCTCTATTAGTCACAGTGGTAGGTAAAAAATCGACATCAGGTGGCGACTTTTTCCCGTTAACCGTTAATTACCAAGAAAAAGCCTACGCGGCAGGCAAAATTCCAGGTGGATTTTTCAAGCGCGAAGGTCGTCCTTCTGAACAAGAAACCTTAATTTCTCGCTTAATCGATCGCCCGATTCGTCCTTTATTTCCAGAAGGCTACACCAACGAAGTGCAAATTATTGCAACGGTGGTGTCATTAAATCCAGAAGTAGACACTGAAGTTGCTGCTTTACTTGGTGCATCAGCGGCACTCGCTATTTCGGGTTTGCCATTTAATGGACCAATAGGCGCAGCACGTATCGGTTACAAAGATGGTCAATATTTGCTAAATTCGTCGCTAGAAGCGTTGAAAGAATCGGATTTAATTTTAGTTGTTGCGGGTACAGCTCACGCGGTGTTAATGGTGGAATCAGAAGCAAAATGTTTATCTGAAGAAATCATGCTTGGCGCGGTGTTATTCGGTCACGAACAAATGCAAACGGCGATTAACGCGATTAACGAATTTGCTGAAATGGCAGGTTGCGGGACGGTTGAATGGATTGCACCCGAGGCAAATCACGAATTAAATCGTCTGGTTAGCCATGAAATTGAAGCCGCCGTAAAAGCCGCGTATTCGATTCCAGAAAAATTGATTCGCCAAGAAAAACTCAAAGAAATTCGCACCGCAATTATTGAAAAACTCACCGCTAATGAAGCCTACGCAGAATCTGCGATTAAGGGCGTGATTGAGCAATTGGAATATGACGTAGTACGATGCGCGATTTTAAATGACGGTCAACGTATCGATGGTCGTCCACTCGATAAAGTACGTCAAATCAGTATTCGTACCGGCGTTCTACCACGCACACATGGTTCGGCGTTATTTACACGCGGTGAAACACAAGCCTTAGTTGTCGCTACTTTAGGTACAGCGCGTGACGCGCAAGTGATTGACGCATTGTCAGGCGAATACAAAGAACCTTTCATGCTGCATTACAATTTCCCTCCATACAGCGTCGGTGAAACAGGTTTTGTCGGTTCTCCAAAACGCCGTGAAATTGGTCATGGTCGTTTAGCAAAACGCGGTGTTTTAGCAGTATTACCGGATATGGAAGAATTTCCTTATTCTATTCGCGTCGTCTCTGAAATTACGGAATCAAATGGTTCGAGTTCAATGGCTTCGGTTTGCGGCAGTAGTTTAGCGTTGATGGATGCTGGCGTTCCATTGTCTGCGCCAGTTGCTGGGATTGCGATGGGTTTGATTAAAGAAGGCGACCGTTTTGCGGTACTTTCTGACATTATGGGCGACGAAGATCATTTGGGTGACATGGATTTCAAAGTTGCCGGTTCTGCGGAAGGCATTACTGCGTTGCAAATGGACATCAAAATCGACGGCATTACGGCTGAAATTATGAAAACCGCTCTCGCACAAGCGAAAGTAGGACGGTTACATATTTTGGACGAAATGAATAAAGCGTTAGCGGTTTCACGTGAAGAAATGTCTGATTTCGCGCCACGTATTATCACGTTCAAAATCGATCCAAGTAAAATTCGTGAAGTTATCGGTAAAGGCGGCGCGACCATTCGTAGCATTACTGAACAAACGGGTGCGAGTATTGATTTAACGGACGACGGCATTGTAAAAGTCGCGTCAGTTGATAAAGCGGCGGGCGAAGAAGCCCGCCGTTTAATCGAAGAAATTACCGCTGAAGTTGAAGTCGGTAAAATCTACGAAGGCAAAGTGATTCGCTTGATGGATTTCGGTGCATTTGTATCGATTTTACCTGGCAAAGACGGTTTAGTTCATATTTCACAAATTTCTGATGAGCGCGTCGAAAAAGTCAGCGATCGCTTAAATGAAGGCGATGTAGTTAAAGTCAAAGTGCTTGAAATTGATAAACAAGGTCGTGTACGTTTAAGCATTAAAGAAGCGATTAAAGACGTTGAAGAACAAGCAGCGTAATTTTTGATTCATTTAGAGAAAGGGTTGTGAGCTAAAAACTCGCAACCCTTTTTTTATGTTTCAGGATTGTAATTCCAAAACATAATCTTCTAAATCATCCACATTTTTCACCGTTGTTTCTGAAATGGCATAACCACTCACCGTAATTCCCGCCTTTTCCACACTATTTTTACGTTTAGAAATCAGCGGATGCCACAATGGCAATGTTTTTTCATCGTGCAATAATCGGTAAGCACAAGTTCTCGGCAACCATTCATATTGCTCAAAATTCACCGAATGCAGTTCTAAGCAATCTGGCACAAATTGCGTACGTTCCGTGTAATTTTTACAGCGACAGGTTTTCAAATCTAACAATTTACACGCCACGCTGGTGATATAAATTTCCCCCGAATCTTCATCTTCCAATTTGTGTAAACAACACCGTCCACAACCATCACACAGCGATTCCCACTCTTCGCGATTCATTTCATCCAGCGTTTTTGTTTCCCAAAAATTGCTCATTGCCACAATTCCCAAACCGGTTTAATCGAAACGGGCAGGACGGCAAGCCGTCCGAGTTCAATCCACTGATTCGTTGGACTGTGAAAATCCGAACCTACCGAACCAGATAATTCAAACTGCGTCGCGTAATTTGCCAAGACGCGCATTTCGTCAGGATTATAACGTCCTGTAACGACTTCAATCGCTTGCCCACCCGCATTTTTAAATGCGCCAAGTAGTTTTCTCATTCGCGTCGCCGTTAAGTTATAACGCAGCGGATGTGCGACCACGGGAATTCCTCCCGCTGCTAAAATGGCTTGTATCGCCGTTTCTAATGGTGTCCATGTTGTCGAAACGTACGCCACTTTGCCATCACCTAAATAACGATCAAAGGCTTCTGTAACTGTCGATACGTAGGCTTGCGAAACTAAGAAATTCGCAAAATGAACACGAGTAATCGTTTCATTAGTTGCCGTACCTTGAACGGCTGCAAGTGCATCGGGAATACCTTTTTTAGCGAGTTTTAACGCGATTTTTTCAGCGCGTTCTGTTCGCATAATGTGTAGTTCGGCAATTACTTTTTGCAAGACTTCGTGCTGTGGTTGGATATTTAAACCCACAATGTGCAGGCATTGTTTTTCCCATTGCACCGAAAGTTCGATACCGTTAACAAAGTTGATGTGTAATTCATCCGCGCAGGCTCGCGCTTCAATAAGTCCGTCTGTTGTGTCATGGTCGGTAAGTGCTAAGGTCGTGACGGCATTTTCTGCGGCACGTTTAACCAATTCTGTCGGCGACAATGCTCCATCAGACGCGGTGGAATGGCAATGTAAATCATAAAGTTGTGTCATAAATTTTGTGCGGTTAAAAATGGTAGCCGTTAAGGTAACGGGATTATAATCGCCTCATTATAAAGTTTTTGTAAGTTTGGAGTATTTATCTAGTCATTGAAACTATACGTAAATATATGAATAAATAATTATGAATACATACAGACCAAATGAATTTGCAAAGCTAATTGCCAAAATGACCAGCATATTACAGCATCGGGATAAAGAAGGTATTTTGAAAACACATGGAAGCCGCGAAAAATGAAAACTCAGATAGCATTTAGCTACAAACTCAACCAAGGAAAATACAGCGTGTTGCTTGAACAGGCGGCTCGCTTGGGCGTGATTCGCAGTGATGTTTGGCAACGCTTTGGTTCAGTAAAAAGTGTGGGCTTGCGTGACAGAACGATTCGAGACGCTTGGATTCGTGAAGGTCGTCAGTTCAATGTGCCTGCCAATGCGTGGAAACAAACGCTTGCTGATGCTATCGGTGATATTAAAGCCAATCGTGAAGCGGCAAAAGTTAAAGTCAAACAAGCGGTTAAACATCGGTCAGTCGTTAGGATGATTGTTCATCAAGCCGTTAATGCAGTGGTGAATAAAGCAGCGGTTATTGTTTGTGAAGATTTAACCTCGCCAATTTCAGGCAAAAGGTTTAGTAAAAATGTGTCACGTCGTTTGTCGTCATGGACAAAAGGCGTGATTGCACAGGCTATTAAAAATGTATCTCACCGTAGAGGTTCTACGGTCGTTCATGTCAATGCAGCATATACCTCACAAATGGATTCACGCAACGGGTCGCTTACGGGTAAACGGTGCGGGGATAAGTTTTACTGTGAAGACGGGGTGGTATTGCAAGCGGATGTGAATGCTGCACGAAACGTTTTAGCAAGGTCACAAGACTATGAGATAGGTTTATGGACTCCTTACCAACAGGTAAAATCCATCTTGTTAAAACGGACTGAATGCCTACGGTTGAACTGGACTCTAGTTGCAAGCCTTTCGGCTTATCAACAGAGAGCGAATCACTAAATGCGTACATTTAGGTACGTTTTTTTGGAGCAGGCACGGATGTTTAAGTCACGAGGTTTTACGCTGATTGAAGTGTTGATTTCGATGGTGATTTTGGCGATTGGGTTATTAGGGTTAGCAGCGATGCAAGCAATTTCATTGCGCGATAATCAGGATGCTTATTATTACCAGCAAGCGACGCTGCTGGCTTATGAAATGCAGGATAGGATTATGGTTAACCAACATTATTGGGCAAATAATCCCATTCCATCTGCAAGTACAACCGCATCTTGTAGTTGTTTGGCTAGCCCTTGTACAGGTTGTTCGGAAGCGCAAATGGCGGCAAACGATTACCAATATTGGCTTGATAGCGTAACAAAAATATTTCCTGCTCCTAAAGGTACAAATGTAAAGCGTGTCGATATTCAATTAAGTAGCGCGGTTACCGATGTACCAAGAGGTGCGTGTAATGGTACAAATACGAAAACGACAACACTCTGTTTAATTATTCATTGGGGAAGAACGAATGTGCGAACAACTGGTAAATTATCCGGTGATGCGTCATTTTATCTGGAGGTCACACCGTCATGATTAAAAAACAACGCGGTGTAACGCTCATTGAGTTGATGGTGAGCATGATGCTCGGCTTAGCGTTGGTTGCTGGCATTAGTCAATTGTTTATTCAATCGCAAAAAAGTTTTAAATTGCAACGAAATTTGAGTGACATGACCGATGATGCCTCGTTCGTTTTGGAAGCTCTAGCGAAGGGTGTTTACCAGGCAGGAGCATCAAAAAATGGTACAACTAATTTTCCAGAAGATTTGAATGTAATTGGTTCGGGGTTTGACTTTTTAGGATCTCAATGTGTTACAGACACAAATGGCAGGAACTGTGAATATATCAAGGGTGATGACAACGCATTTATTTATCGATTTCAATTCAGTGACCCACTAGAGCTTAACACTTTCCTTTGTAATACAACTCTTACTTATATAGAAGACGATATAGTTTCTATATATATTTATAAGGCGAATGACGGCAATGGTACGCCAGTTTTTTACTGCAAAGTTAAACAAAGTTCCGGCGCGGCACAAAATGCAGAACCTTTAATTTCAGAAATTAAAAGATTAGATGTTCATTATGTTGTTCGTAACAAGAACAATGAAAATGACCTTGATGACGACACTTTTTACACCACCACGGCAGCAAACATAACTGATTGGAAAAAGGTAGTTGCTGTTAAGGTATACATTGTATTGCGTAGTGTTGATGATAAATTAACCCGCACACCAGCAACATATAAAATTGAAGATACGGAATATACGGCAACAGACAACCGACTTTATAAAGTCTTTTCTAAAATGATTAAATTACGTTCTGCTGACCATTAAGTAACCACCATGAAATTATCTAATTTAAAATTGCAAAATGGTGCGGTATTGGCATTTAGTTTGGTAATGTTGTTATTGCTGACATTGGCAGGGACGCGCATGATTCAACAGAACAAACAGCAATTAACAATGGCAGTTAATACTCGAGACCAAACACAAAAATTTTCTAATGCTGAAACGCTGCTAGCAGACGCAAAAAATACACTTAACACTAATGCGGCACATAGTGATCCGACTCTCACAGAAATTGGTAATCGTGCTCACCAGTGTGTACCAACAGCATCCTTTAAGCAGGATATAGGATTAGCTGACTCTATTGTTGAAACGGTATCCGTTAAAGTGAGGATTTTGGCAGCTTCATGTATGTCCGCAGTTGGGGTGATTACAAAATGTACTTCGTATAACCCGACTACCGCAACACGCACTTGCTACCCTTTAGGTGTCGGTGAAAATTGCACAACTAAAACACCTACTCAAATTGCGGATTTGTTTACTAATGCAACGGATGTTTGCTATCAACCTTATGACCCCTTATGTACAAATCCGAATAGTGGGAGTAATCCGAGTATTACTACTAGTCTAAACCCTGCCGATAACTACAACCCAAATCCAAGATGTCGGCTTTCGCCACCTAATCCGTTGCCGCCCCCTAGCTGTCCAAAAGAGATCTATACCATCCAAGTTATTTCAACCGAAAATGGCACCACCCGCGAAATAATCAGTGACCATGTTATTGGCTGTGGAACCTGATAAAACTAAAAGGCTCAAATTGTGAATGTTAACAAAGGTTTTACGCTTATCGAATTGCTTATTGTCATCGCTATTATTTCGATGACGATGGCGATTGGTTTACCTAGTTTTCAATCGATTATCTCGAGTAGTCGATTGACCTCGACGACAAATGCTATGGTGAGTGCTTTGCAATTGGCGCGTTTTGAAGCCTTGAAACAGCATAAATCTGTTGTGATTGCACATAAACAAAGTGGCACATGGCAAGACGGCTGGGATGTTTTTGTTGATTTAAACGGCGATGAGATTCCACAAGACAGTGAACAACTTTTAGCCACTACGTCGTTTGATTCGGTGAATTCAACAATAACGGTCACTCCATCAAGCAATTATTCGCGCTACGTCACTTATGGTGCAAATGGGCGCATTAATGCGAGTGGACATTTTACATTTTGTTCTGGAACGGATTACCACTCTGTAATTATCGCTACAACAGGACGCACACGAACAAATATTGTTACCGCATGCGAATAAAAACTTAGTGTTTTACAGTTTGAATTGAATCAAAATCGCGTAAGCGTAAAATGCGGGACAACAATAAAACCGTTTTAAATTTAAGGTAGTAAAAAAGGTGAATCAAATGAACATCAACAAAAAACTTGTATTTCTCATCATCACTTTGTTGATGACCTTTTTATTGCCGAATTATGCAGAGGCTCTCGGTTTTGCACCAGTCGATACGAAAGGACAATTGCTATATTTTGGTGGTCGTCCTAGTCCTTACGATAAGCCAGCTTTAATAACGGGTACTTGTCCATCTGGTAAAACCTGTTCAGCAGATGGTAGCGGTAGCGTCAACGGCGTTGGAGCAAAATACAAATACACTAATGTCATTACAGTTGGGGGTGTTCAAGTCGATGCTTATGTCACCGTTGAATCAATCGATTCAGCCGCAACAATCACAAATTTTGATTACCTTACGCCAAATCCTGGTGGGGGAACGTCATATTCAACTAAAGCTGGTTCAGGTATCGCTTCCCAATTCATTCCAGAAGCAGCGGTATTTGCACCAAGAATCACAGTTAATGGAACGGGTGGCGTTACGTTTTTCATTGAATTTAAAGACACTGCCGGTAATCCAGTTGTACTCCAAAATGTTTATAACAATTCGCTCGATATTGAAGATGTGGAATATAGCCAATACGGTGGCTTTTCATCTTACGAATTGTCAAATATAAATCCAGTTCCATCGGGTGGGGGTGCTAACTGTAGCAAACCTGGTGGCACGGGGTCAGTAAAAGCCTATCCAGTAGCAGGAAGTTCACAGATAAAATTTAAAGGCGGTGTAACGGCTTGTGTTGGGCTATATTTGGAGGAATTCACTCGTATTCAAACCAAATTCGATACGATAACAAATCTAAGAATCAAAATGGGGCAAGAATCCGGTAATGGTGTGCGTTATTACGGTGCTATTTTTGTTCATGACGAACTCACTAACGCTGCTGGTTCTACAAAAACTATCGCTCCAACTGTCAACACTCTTATTACAACCGATACAACACCAAGCATTACAGGCACAATCGGTGGCACGGTTTCAACTACAAGTCCACTCGGTAGCGCAATTACAGGCACAGACACTTTTACGGTAAATGTCGGCGGGACAACTTACACCTATCCAAATACAAATTTAGTCGTAAGTGATGTGAATTGGACGTTAAACATTCCAACGGCATTAGCTGTAGGACAGACTTATGAAGTCACAGCAATACGAAATGGCGTTTTAGTTGACCAAACCAGCAATGAATTGATGATTTCACCCATTTGTACGGGCACACAACTTTTAAATTTAGCAGGTACCGCGTGTGTGACCCCCACTTCAACTGATAAAGTTGAATGTCACACGGGCGATGTTGGCGATAGAGATGGCGATAACAATGAAGATTTTGATGATGATAAATTGAGAAGTTATGCAAAAATCATTGTTGCTTCTTCGGGTGAAAATGGTCATGAAACACACATACACGATTATGAGGCGGTTACTGATGACGATGGCAACAAAAAATGTCCGAATGAGCCAGTAGTTTGTAAATTACCTCACGTTCGAGATGCTGCCACTAACACGTGTACCACGCCAACAACGCCAACATGCACGAGTTATCAAGTTTTAGATGTTCCTAATAATGTGTGTATTGATATGTGGAATGGTTTGCCTGTAAGTGACATTCTCAAACTTAATGCAACATGGAAAACAGAAAGTTATTTTGGGCAGAGTTGCCAACAAACAAACAATGTCTATGCCCAAACAGGAAAAATTGATACCGAATGGATAGATTGTGCAAGAAGTGGTGGCTCATTTAAAAGTCACGTTCAAACAGACGGTATAAATTACCACTGCCATTTCGAAATAACGGGTTCTGGTATATCTGAAACGTATGTCAAAGAGTCACAATTTGATGTCCCATCAAGTCTTTCTGCATCACAAAAATTAGCTTTAATCGATAGTAAATGCGGGGTAGTCACACCCGCGACGTGTCCTAATTTAAGTGCGGTTAGTGCGACAATTCCCGATTATGCGCTTTCTAGCAATGGTAAAAAAGTCACTATTTGTCATAACACAGCGAGTGCAACAAATCCGATTGTAATTGAAACAATCAGTATTAACGCATTACAAACTCATATAGATGAACACTCGGACTATTTTAGTAAAACAGGTTCGTGTCCCACGGATACCGTACCTTGTCCGCCTGTAGTTTGTACATTGCCTTATATCCCTAATTCTGTGGGTGATGCGTGTTATATTCCTGACGTAATTCCGACTGTTGATTTAAATCAAACGGCTACGGATTACGCAGTACCTGTGCTTACGGGTACATTTGGAACCAGTGATGTTTTAACTATTACCGCAAAAAATTTAACAACCAACGTAAGTTATACGATTGGAACGGCAACGAAAGGAATATCAAATAGTTGGACAGTAACGGGAACAACTAAACTTCCGGCTGGAATTTATGATGTTATCGCTACGGGTGATACAGGTTTAGTAGATATAACGTCTAGCGAATTAACCGTTTCAGCGGGTGTGATTCCAACAGTCGATAATAAAACCACTACGGATAAAATTGCGGTAGCACTGACGGGGAATGTCGGCACGAGTGTGACATTAACAATTCAAGTGAAAGATGCGACGAACGTAATCAAAGATTCTGGTACAGCAACGATTACTGGCACAACGTGGTCATTTATGCCAAAAATTTTACCTATTGGAACGTATAACGTGGTTGCAACCGGTGATGCAGCACACGGTAGTTTAGTGGATACTTCGACAGGCGAATTGATAGTTACAGCCACGCAAGTACCAACAGTTACGCCCATGAGTCCCACAACGAATACTACGCCAACGATTACAGGTACGGTCGGCAATACGCCGTTAAGTATTCTTCCCGCAGAAGCGTTTTCGGTTAAGGTTAACAACGTCATTTATACAAATGGTGACGGAAAATTGAGCGTGAGCAGTACAGCATGGACATTAAAAATTCCAACTGCCTTGGCGATTGGAATATACGATGTTGATGCAGTGCGTGGTACGGGAGCAAGTGCCGTAGCAGATCCAACATCTAAAGAATTGGAAATTATTGGCACGAATCCAACGGTGACTAATATAAATCAAATTACCAACGACACGACACCAACCATTCTGGGTACGTTTGGTGGTACAGATTTAGGTGCAAATGAAGCATTTTCTGTCACCGTAAATGGCATTATTTATCAGCTTGGCGATGGTAATTTAACGAAAGGTGGTTCATCTACTTGGTCATTAACGATTCCAGCCGCGAATGCACTTCGTTCTGGTGATTATGAAGTGGATGCTGTTCGTAATAATACGTTGCACGATTTGTCCTCGAACGAATTGCATATTGTGCTTGCTGTACCGACGGTTATTTCACAATCGTTACGTGAAAAATTACCGATTGTGATTAAAGGAACGGTCGGCGACGTGGCATTGGACAATACTGAAACCTTTACCGTTTCAGTAAATAACAAAACCTATACTTACAAAACCGATGCGGCATTAGCGATTACGACTATGACATGGACGTTGACAATTCCCACAACTGAAGTGTTTCCTGCTGCAACGTATGAAGTGCTTGCAACTCGTGACGGTACATTAAATGACACGTCGACCGGCGAATTGATAGTTATAGCCCTTAAACCACCTACTGTGATTTCACAAACCACGTTTGATACCACACCTGTTATCAAAGGAACGGTTGGGGATGTTATTTTGGAAACAACTGAAGCCTTTACTGTTGCGGTGAATAATAAAACTTATACCAAAGGCATTGATTCAAATTTGGTTGTTAGCGGTATGAATTGGACACTAACTATTCTCACCGGCAGTGAAATTCCAAGCAGAGTTCAACCTTATGACGTGATTGCCTCGCGTGATACGTTAGCTGACATAACAACAAGTGAACTGACGATTCAAGTGTGTGCGTTGCCAAAAGTAGTGAATGCGGCAGGTGATGCGTGTATTGACCCAATTCCAACGGTTATTTCACAAACGTTAACGACTAATTCAGCTATTGCACCCGTTATCAAAGGTACTGTTGGTGAGGTTGCGCTGGGTTCGACCGAGGTATTTTCGGTCACAATCAAAACCACACCGTCTCAAATTTACACTTACAAAACCGACAGTGCGTTAGTTATTAGTGGTATGAATTGGACGTTAACTGTTCCCATTGCAAAAGCAATTTCTGCTGGAACATATGATGTAGATGCGGCACGTAATACAACGGCGACGGATATAACGTCAAAAGAACTGATTATTAACTTAGTTTGTCTTGCTACTGAAACTGTTATGAATGGCGCGTGTGTTGCGTCATCATCTTTGCCAACGGTTGATATTCTGTCAACAGATGACACAACTCCTGTTGTTACGGGAAAAGTGGGAGATGTTATTTTGGGCGATACGGAAGATTTCACTGTGGAAGTGAATACTATCGTGTATCCAAAATCTCAACTTACGATTAGCGGATTGACGTGGTCGTTACAGATTCCACTTTCAAATGCTTTAACACCAACGACTTATGACGTTGTTGCCTTAAGAAATGGCACCATAACCGATGCGACAACAGGTGAATTAACTATTACGGCGTGTACATCGCCAAAAACAATTAACACGAATACTGGAGATTGTTCTACGCCTAGTCTTATTCCTACGGTAACACCTTCTGCAAGTCATGGTCTTCATGACCCACAAATTGTTGTCGCTGGAACAGTCGGCGATATACCATTAACCGCTCAAGAGCTTACCGATAATGCTTTCACCGTTACTATTACGGAGCATGGTAAGTCATCAAATAGTTTAACTGGCGCATTGGTGGTTACTGGCACGAATTGGACGTTTCGAATTACGACACCGAAGGAAGGAACTTTTGATGTCAATGCTGTGCGAGGTACTAAAGCAGATATTACGGATAGCGAATTAGTAATCACAGATAACATTGCGATTTGTGAAAATAATGTTGATAAATCTATTCCTAAAGCAAATTGGGATGGTAGCAAAGAGGGAACGACTTACTATCTAGGAACATGTGCCAATACTGGCGTACCGTTACCTAAATCGCCAACAACGGTCTGTCAAAATCCTCTAGCACCAGAATGTATCGCAAGTAAATTACCAGATGATCCTTCTGCTCTTGTTAATCAATATGTCCCTGTGAATGGTTTAGAGTATTGTGCCGATGGTGGTGTGAAAAGCGACAATCCTACGACAGGAACAACTATTAAACGTGCGACCATTGTTAATGCGTCAACAGAAGGTGGAACAATTGACTTAGTGGGGATGCCAACAAAAGTGAAATATGGGGAAAAAGCTCCCGCAGTCGGCACAATGGACATCAGTGTGGCGCAAATGATGAGTAATAATAAAGCGGTTGGTGCGACGTTGACGGGTGTGACGCTTGATGATGTTTATATTGATACTAACGTGGATTACATTGATGCAAGTGGCAATGTGGTATCTAACGGCACTTACATAAAAGTAACTGGTGGGACAACGAAGCCGACTACGACAAAAGAAGATGGCACCATTGCAAACGGCACAATTATCAGCGGCATGATTACGGCGGGTAAAGATGCGGCAGGTAACCCAGTTCGTGGCAGTATTACCAGTGGAATTTATGCAGACGATATTAGCAATGCAGATACGGTAATCACTAAAGGTAGAAGAACCCGAGGCAAAATAACCAATGCCACCATTGAAAATGCGACGACGACAACGGTTGCTGGTAAGACGGTGGTGGATGCTGGAACTATTACAAGTGGTCAAGTGGCAACAGGCTCAACATCACCAGCGTCAACCTTTGGTACAGTAACCAACGCAACCCTGACTGGTGCAACCATTTCAAAGTCAAATCATTGTTTTTCAAGTGGCACGGTTGGTTCACGTGGTCAATTGAATTGGAAAGAGGTTGTTAAATAGTGATTTCATAACATGGCTTCGCAATAAGTGAACTACTCCCACCCCAAACCTATCGGTTTTGGGTGGGGAATTTCGTGCAATAGGTTAAAATGCTCCTTATTCCTCTTTCCTCAAGTAACTTCAAAAACATAATGACAAAATACATTTTTATAACCGGCGGTGTTGTATCGTCGTTAGGCAAAGGCATTGCCGCTTCTTCACTTGCTGCGATTTTAGAAGCTCGTGGTTTAAAAGTGACTATGACAAAACTCGACCCCTATATCAATCTTGATCCCGGTACGATGAGTCCGTTTCAACATGGCGAAGTATTTGTCACCGAAGATGGTGCAGAAACGGATTTAGACTTAGGGCATTACGAACGGTTTTTAAAAACCACGATGTCTAAAAAGAACAATTTTACGGCGGGTCAAGTTTATGATTCGGTGTTGCGTAATGAACGACGTGGCGATTATTTAGGTGGTA
>JAQTOX010000146.1 GCA_028713055.1 Methylococcales bacterium
AATTACTACTTTCTATTCCCACTTTTTTAAACCAATTTTTTACTTTTTGAATAGCACGTGGTGATTTTAAATAACCTAAATTTGAATCTACCCAATTACGATTCGGAACAATTTCTTTGACAGTTAAAATTTCGATTTGTTCTCCCGAATTTAGAGTGTAAGTCAATGGCACAATGCGACCGTTGACTTTTGCACCACGACAACGATGCCCCAATTCCGTATGAACCGCATACGCAAAATCAAGCGGCGTTGAACCTTTGACTAAATCTACCAAACGACCCGCAGGCGTTAAAACATAAACCCGATCACTGAACAATCTACTACGAAATTCTTCGCCAGCCGTATCGCTGTCGCTACTGTGTTTTTCTTCCAATAATTTACGCAACGTAGCGACACTTTTTTCCATCGTCGCCGACTGTTTCCCGCCTTCTTTATACGACCAATGCGCGGCAACGCCTAACTCAGCATAATCGTGCATTGCTTGTGTACGAATTTGTACTTCAATGCGATTTTCTTGTGTATCCAAAATGACGGTATGCAAAGATTGATAGCCGTTTTCTTTGGGATTAGCAATGTATTCATCGAATTCTTTTGGCAGTGTTCGCCACAAACTATGCACAATGCCTAACACGGTGTAACAATGCGTAAGAGTATCCACAATGACTCGCACCGCCAGCAAATCATATAATTCATCGATGCCCGAATTTTTACGCTGCATTTTTTTCCAAATGCTATAAATATGCTTTGGACGACCGTAGCATTGACAAGTGATTCCTTCTTTTGCCAACGTTTGCTGCAATAAAGAAATAAAGTTTTGAATACTACTTTCGCGTCCTGCACGATTTACCGCTAACGAGTGGGCGATATTACGATAAGTGATGGGATCCAAATAACGAAACGCCATATCTTCCAATTCCCACTTAAACTGATGCACGCCTAAACGATTGGCGATGGGGGCGTAAATATCGAGGGTTTCTTGCGCGATAAAATGCCGAATTTCTTGAGGTTCTTTCGGTAAATTGCGTAGCCGTTGAATGCGATACGCCAACTTAATCAACACCGCTCGCACGTCATTTGTCATCGACAACAACATTCGTCGGAGCGTTTCAGCTTGATTCGGCTGGTTTGCCATTTCTGGCGTATAAACTCGGATATTATTTAACCAGTTCACATCTTGTACTAATCCCAGAACCGTATCACCAAACTCGGCAGCGATATTCGGTTTTTCTGGCAACGTGATTAAACGCGGATCGCTTAAAATCGCCGCCAAAATGGTTTTCAAATCGACGTTATACCCCATTAAAATGGAGGCGACTTCAACACTTCGGGGGCGATGATAATTCGGATCATCTGCTAGTAAACCGACAATAGCTAATGCACGATGCAACAGTGCTTTTTCTTCGATGGAGTAATGATGCAACAGTTGTTCAACAGGAATAATAACTGGCTTCATAAAGCATTGAATAGAGGGATACACATACCAGCTAATCAATAAAACGCTTAGTTAAATCACCAAACGCATCAATTCGTCGGTCACGCAAAAATGGCCAAATTCGACGTACCGTTTCAGAACGAACGAAATCAATTTCAGCGGTCAATACTTGTGTATCCGTTGCGTTAGCATGAACCAAAAACTCGCCTTGTGAACCCACAATAAAACTATTTCCCCAAAAATCGATGCCGCTATCCGAATTCGGCGCAAATTCAAAGCCAATCCGATTACACGATATGACCGGCAAACCGTTTGCCACCGCATGACCACGTTGCACAGTAATCCAAGCTTCTAATTGTCTGCCCTGCTCTTCTTTCGTGTCATTTTTATCCCAACCAATCGCCGTTGGATAAATCAGAACATCCGCTCCTGCCAATGCCATTAAACGTGCGGCTTCGGGATACCACTGATCCCAACAAATCAGCACGCCTAATTTGCCAATCGATGTTTGTACGGGTGTAAATCCCAAATCACCGGGTGTGAAATAATACTTTTCATAAAACGCCGGATCGTCTGGAATGTGCATTTTGCGATATTTGCCAGCAAGGCTGCCATCTTTGTCAAACACTACAGCTGTATTGTGATAAAGCCCTGCTGCACGACGTTCAAAAATTGTTGCCACAATGACAATGCTCAATTCCTTTGCTAACGCTGACAAAATATCAGTCGTTTCACACGGAATCGGCTGGGCTAAATCAAACACCGAATGGTCTTCGGTTTGGCAAAAATACTTGCCCAAATGCAATTCAGGTAACACGACTAAATCTGCTTTCGCCGCTGCCGCCTCATGAATTTTGGCAATCGAAAACTCCAAATTAACTTGAGGATTATCGTCACCACAAGGCTGTTGCACGGCACTTACGATTAACTTTTTTTGCATAAATTAACCTCGCGCTTGCTCAGGAAATTGCATGGTCATGCAATGCAAACTACCGTACTGATGCACGAGTGGACGGCAAGGAATAGGAATTATTTTGTGCTGTGGAAATACAGCTGCCAATTTTTTCGTCGCCACGCTATCCATCGCATCACCATAAATTGGCACCAGCACTGCGTGATTGATGATTAAAAAATTTGAATAATTGGCGGGCAATGGTTCGTCATCTTCATCGAAAATTGGTTTCGGCAATGGCAATGCGACCAAATTATAAGGTTCGCCCGTTTCGGTTCTGAATACTTCTAATTGCATTCGCATTCTGTCTAAACTTTCAAAATGTGGATCATCTTGATTATCGCAACTGGTATAAGCAATCGTCGTTGAATTGCAAAAACGCGCCAATGTATCAATATGCGCGTCAGTGTCATCACCAGATAAATTTTCCTGTTGAAGCCATAAAATGCGTTTCGCACCTAAATGTGTGACTAATTGCGCTTCAATTTGTTCTTTCGTTAAATTTTTATTGCGATTTGGATTAAGTAAACAATGGCTGGTCGTTAAAATTGTTCCTTCACCGTCACTTTCAACGCTGCCGCCTTCTAAAATAAAATCAATGTCGTGATGCGCTTTGCCTTTGAAAAATTTGGCGTTTGCTAATTTATGATTGAGCGCATTATCGTTAGCGAAATCGTATTTTTCGCCCCAACCGTTAAATTGAAAATTTAGATATTTCAACGCGCCTTCTTTTTCAACCATCAAAAATGTGGTGTCGCGCACCCAAATATCATTAACCGGCGCGTGAATAAATTGAATATCCTCATGACGTTCCACTAATTTTTCAATATGACGTTGATGCACTTCGTCACGGCAAACAATTAACAAACGTTGATATTCGGTAATCGTGTCAGCAATAACACTGTAAGTTTCTTCAACCGATTCAAGGCGATTACTAAAATCACCCGTGGCGTGTGGCCATGCGATTAAAACGGCGGCTTGTTTTTCCCATTCTGCTGGAAATCTGGTCATTGGTCGTTCCTCATAAAAATTTAAAAGTGAGTGATTCAAGAAAAAAACATTTTTTTAGCTAAATGTGAACCTGCTTCAAATAGTGGATGCACCACAATATCTGCGCCTAATGCTTGTAACTGCTGTTGCTCTTCATCGTAATAACAAATCGTACCGATATAACCAGTAAAACCTCGTTTTCTTAATTGCGTAGTGGCAGAGCAACGCACCTCAAAATCCGGCATAGTCAAAATAATGCCTTTAATACGTTCTAGTGGTAAGCCATCCCACAGCTCTGTATCTTCTGCATCACCATAAACAACGCGCCGTCCATCGGCGAGTAAATGTTTTAAAATTGTCGGGTCGGCATCAAAACCGACGACGAGTTGTTCTTGCCCATGCAATGCTAAATAAGCAGATGTTCCCGTGCGTCCCATGCCAAAAATCAACCATTCCGCCACACCAATACTGTCAGGTAAACGGTCTGGATGTCCTGTTTTACGTTCAAACTGCGTTAAAAAAGGCTCGAAATTTGAAAATAAACGATGCGAGAATCGATTCAACGGTGCGGCAATAGCAAGTGAACCTGCAACCGATAAACTAATTACCGCTTGCCATTGTGCCGATAATAATCCGGCTTTCACCACCGCTTCGGTCGTAATTAAGGCAAATTCGCTATATGTCATTAACGCCAGCGAAGAAATAAATGCGGTGCGGGCGCGCAGTCCCATCAATAAAAATAACGCGAAAAATAAACAGCCTTGCAAAGGTAATAGTGCTAGCAAAAGCAGCGCGTCTTTAACCTGCGTTTGGCTGGGTAGCTCGTTTAAACCAATTTGCAAAAAAAAAGCGACCAGTAAAACTTCTTTGAGTCCCCACAATTTTTCCGCAATGTCTTCAGTTTTTGTGTGTGATGCGAGTGTCACTCCCATCAATAACGCGCCAATATCGGGTGAAATATCAACACTTTTTGCTATCAATCCGCCAACAAGTGCAAAGAAAACACCCAGTAATAAACGTAAATCTTCGCTGTGCGTCGCACTCAATAAGCGATGAGCAAACGGACGTAGCAACGGTAACGCCAATAATCCAAATGCCCACGGCGTTGGATTTTTACCATCAGCAACAGCCAATAAACCAATGGCAATAATATCTTGCAGAATTAAAATACTTAAAACATCACGTCCGTGAAAGGTTGATAATTCCCCATTGTCTTCTAAAACTTTAATGGCTAAAACGGTACTCGAAAATGCTAAACTCGCACCCAATATCACGCCACCCGTCATGTGTCCACCTTGCCAGAAAAATAACAAAGCGGAAACGCCCGTGACAATAACTAGATGTAAACCGCCGACGCTTAATACTTCACGTTTTAACAATGAGTTAAGTTTTATTTTTAAACCAACAGTGAACAGTAATAACTCAATGCCAAGGTCGGCGAGATGATTCAACGCAGGTAATGAAGCAATACCAAAAAAATTTAATCCATAACCTGCAATCAAATAACCAACTAAGGGCGGAAATGATAAACGACTAGCCAGTAAGCCAATAAAATAAGCACTGCCTAGAAAAATCACTTCGTTATGATTCATCAAACATTCTCGCTACAACTCAACCGAGTTCAGCCACAAATCATGTTTATTGCATAAACTCAAAACGTGCAACGTACCGCTGTAATTCGATAACGTGAATGTCGAAACTGCCGTTTTATCAATCGTCGGATTAAAAAAATGCTCATCTAAAAACTGATAATTTTTATCAAGCAAAACGTGTTTCACAATGTAATGTTCAAAACCATTCATTTCATGTGCGGTGGTCACTTTTACGGTCGATTTTTCAATTTCAACCGTCGGCAAATGCGTTGCTACTTTACCTGCCCAACGACCGGCATTTTCTTTGGTATAAAAAAGACCACCCGCACCAATCAATTTGGGCGAATTTGTCTCTGCCAATAAAGGTGTTCCGTTCAAAGTCATTAAACCCGCGCCTACTAAACCTAAGCGCATAAAATCACGACGTTTCATTTTCATCTCCTAAAATTTAGTTGTTACGCTTCACCAGCAATCGATAACTGTTCAATCAAAATTGAACCCGTTCGAACATTGCCACGCAAATCAACATCGTTGCCGACGGCGACAATTTGTTTAAACATATCTTTTAAATTCCCAGCGATAGTAATTTCCTCGACGGGATATTGAATTACACCATTTTCGACCCAAAAACCTGCCGCGCCACGTGAATAATCACCTGTCATCATTTTCACGCCTTGTCCCATCAATTCAGTCACCAACAAACCTGTACCGAGCATCTGCAACATCGCTTCAAAATCACCAGCATTTGGCGTTAGCGTTAAATTCCGTACGCCACCTGCGTTACCCGTACTTTTTAAGCCTAATTTTTTTGCCGAATACGTGCTTAAAACGTAATCCTGCAAAATCCCGTCACGTACTAAATCCCGACGACTCGTCGCGACACCTTCGC
>JAQTOX010000028.1 GCA_028713055.1 Methylococcales bacterium
AAAACAACGCAAGAAACTTCCATGACCTTAGACGCATTGCAGTTTTGTAAAAAAGACGGGAAGAGCGGGGATAAAAAGAAAGGGGATGATTATTGCAATAATATTGGCAAAACCTTGTTGAGTGCGATTTCACGTTTGCCAGATTTTATAGATAATGCCATTATGGAGGCAGTAGCAATTATAAATAACAATAGAGGATCATGCGCCGTTACGACAAGTTTGGTCAAAGGAGAGGATTTAAACACTACGGCATATGGTGAATTTGCGGTCACTTTCAATAATGTGGTTGATCAAATTGTAAATTTATTGAATGAGTCTGATCAGAAATATGCACGTGGCGCTGTTAAAAATTTTTTTCCAACATTGCGTACTTTAATAGAAGGTATTCCAGAAGTTGCTGTTGACGGAAGAGTGGCGCAAGTCATTATTGGAGGAGAAGAAGGGAATATAGAAGCCATGAACGCTATAAATCAGGCGTTATTAACACTTAGGGATGCCTTGTTAGCTCGGTTTAAATCTTATTTATCACAACTTGTTACAAATATAGGGTCACAAAGAAAAGATCCCGATCCTGACCCTGATGGTAGCGGAATGGGAGCAGGTTCAGAAATTAAAATTGTTTATTAAGTCCAATAAGGTCGATTCGTGCCAACAATCTGCTGTGCAGTGATTTAACACGGTGGTTTTATTCTAGCGATTGAACAGACCGCAACTCAATCTGCTCATACCACGATATATTCTGAAGAAATCCATAACACAAGCCGCTCCCACAATCGAGCGGCTAACATACGATTCATGTTTTATACAGCTCATAACGTGCGGTTCGTTACCCGAAATTTTAATTCTAAGCCGATTCTAAATTGCGACCATGACAACAATCCTATTTACCGAAGATACCCTGCCAGCTACCAGAAATAAGACGAGTAATTTTTATGAGGATAAAAGGGACTGATAAGCCATTTGGAGCAGCTAGGTAACGTGATTGCCATTGTGGCGAAAATTTCGCCTTATATTCGTAAAGCCCTTCAAAATTGTAAAATTGATCGCCCATGTCAAAAATAACAGCTCCTATTTTATGCCACAATGGAGCTAAAGGACGGCGTTCCAATCCAGCTAATGGTGCCATTCCAAGTGAAAACCATTGGTAATTTTCCGCTTGACCCCACAACATCAATTCTACAAATAGAAAATCCATAATACCTTTTGGACTGTCGGGCGCGTAACGCATTAGATCGATAGATAATTCTTGTTTATTTGTTGTTTTCCAAAGATTGGCGAAAGCCTTGATATTTCCTGATTCGTCCTTTATCACGGCAATTTCGGTATGCCGTAAATAATTTTCGTCAAAAAAACCCAGTGAAAATCTTTTTTCTTGCGTGTTTTTATGAGACAACCAAGCATCTGAAATTTGGCGTAACTGTGGTAACACCGCTTCAACTGACTCTACCGATAATATTTCGAAGACATAGTTGAGTTTGTTAAATTTATTGCGGGAACTTCGTTGTGTTTCACGATTTTTACCATGCAAGTCGAAAGTTGTTAAATCAACTTTTGCTTCTTCCCCGAGTTTGAATAACGACAAGCCTTGATCAAGATAATAGGGTAAAAATTCTTGACTGACCTGGTAAAACACAGTTTTTGCGCCATAACGATCAGCTTGTTCTTGAAATTTCCAAAGCAAAGGTTCAATAGAAGATTCATCACCAACAGGATCGCCCATAGCAATCCAAAATTGGGATGTCACGGCAAACATGATAAATCCGTCACGATTGCTGTTCCAAAGCAGATATTTATCGCCTAATAATGCCAAAAATCCATGCGTATTCGGACATTGATTCAGAATTTTTTGCACTTCGGTAAGTTCTGCCGCAGTGGGTTTTTCCAAAATATGAGGGGGGGCAAGACTTAATAAACGCGATAAGCCATAACAAACCATTACGACAGAAATCAACAAAAATGCCCGTAGAAATCTTGGGGCGTTGCCATCATAAGAAAATTGCCACCATAACTCATGCGTGTATTCAACGTCTCGATAAGCAAAAAAACCTAGCCAAAGTGAACCCGCTAACACCATTAAAATTGTTGATAGCCAAGATTTAGAGAAAGACATTTGCAACAACGATGACTGACGTTGAAAATGATTCCGGCTGGGCAATATCAGCATCAAAATTATCAGTAATGCCGTAGCTTCGTGCCAAGCAAATCCTTTCAGCAATGAGGCAATAATACCTAATCCAAGCAGAAATAGACTTCCATACCAAGCGGCATCAATTTTAAGAAGAATTCCTCGAGCCAAAAACAAGAGTAGCAAACCAATTAGACTGCCCATCAAATGAGACAATTCGACGACGCTTAACGGCACTAAATAGCGCAACCAATCCATGGCTTCTGAGTTTTCTGGAATAGCTCCCGAGATTAAAAGTATGCCACCCGCGAATAATAGCAATACAGAATACAACTGGGGGGCGATTGCAGATAAAATTCGACTTACCGCAACGCTGCTTTCCACTAATAATTTTCGACGACTGAACACTTCATAAATTAGTAACCCCGCCCCAGCCAACAGCAATGGCACAAAGTAATAAATAACCCGATAGAGTAACAAAGCACCTATCAGAATAAGATGTTGATCCGTCGCTTCAATACCAGACACTAGCCATAAAAAAGTGCTTTCAAATATACCAATTCCACCAGGAACTTGACTGATAACACCAACAACTTGCGCCACCACAAAAACAACTAAGAATGCCCCAAAACTAATATCCACTTTTCCGAGTAATAACACCCACAGCACCAGCGAAGAAAGTACAACATCGATACTCGATACCAACGTTTGGTAGAACGTCATGGTTGGCGAGGGTAAATGTAACTCCACTCCTTTAATCAGCAGCGGTTTACGCCATAATAAAACAGCCCCCCAATAAACCAACAAACTAACGGCACAAATCACGCTCACCCAATGAATAGGTTGTGGTTCTTGAAAATTGCTTGGTAAATACAGCGGTAATAATAAACTGCCCACAAATCCCAAGCTCAACGCACCTAATAAATAAGTAATAGTTTGAAACAAGGATATTTTCAAAATATCCCAGCCAGGAACGCCCCATTTTGAATAAAAGCGATAACGAATTGAACCACCAGCTGCCCAGGCATGACCTGTGTTATTACTGATTGAATAGCTAATCAATGCCGCTGGAATCATTTTCGATACTGGAACTGTCGTATGTTTCGTGAAATGCAACGCTAACCAATCGTAACCCGCTAAAACCAGATAATTGATAACCGTTAATGCAAAAGCAGAAAAAATAATCCACATCGGCATCGTTTGTAGAGAGGAAAGGATGTCGCTTAAATCATGAACTTTTAGTTGGTCGTGAACGATATAAAGCGCACAAGCAAACAGAAATACTGGCAACAGGTGAATTATTTTTTGAGTAAATCGGCTTAAGGTTTCACTAATCATGGTGGGTGTTTTTTTTGAAAATGAAGGAGAAAAAACTCGAATTAGTTAATACCATGCTGCCGATATATATCTAAAATTTGCCGTGTTAATTTCGGATAGTCCTGATCGAAATGGTGTCCACCAGGCAATTCTAAAATTTTAGCTTCGCTATTCTGTAAAGTAGTACAAGCTGTTTCGGCTTTTTCTTCCAGACCGTAGATACATAAAATTTTTCGTTTAGGAATCTGCTCTAATTCTGGGGAAAGTGGTCGTTCGCCAGCACTTTTTCCTAACCAACCTGAAACATGGATTTCAAAATCAGCACTCTTCGCCAATCCTAATAACACCAACAGTTCTACACTGGCTTTGTCTTCTTCTGGTAAACGATTATAAACAGCGGGCAAAATATCTGCGCCAAATGAATAACCCGCCAATACAAAGGTCTTCGCGTTCCATTTTTTTCGATAATGTGCCATTGTTGATGCCAAATCAGCGGCTGTTTGTTCTGGCGTTTTGGGTTTCCAAAAATAACGCAGTACATCGATACCCACGACAGGATAATTTAACGCTGCCATTTCGCTTGCAACGGTTCTATCTAAATCACGCCAACCACCATCACCCGAATAGAATAATGTTACATTCTCACTCTTTTTTTCTGCAGGAACTTCTACTGTTGGCATAGGTGAGGAAGATTGATTGTTTTGTCCAAAATTCGCATTCAGCTCTTCAACCAGCAAGCTATCAAGTGGTGTATCGTAAGCAGCTATTCGCGTATCAACATTTCCCAATGCTTTGATAAAAATCCCCGTTTCTGCTTCAGGTTGATCAGTCCAAACCGAACGCCATTTATTTTCTAAATTAGGCGACGCTATTAAGCGGTGTTTCTGATTCTGATATTCACTGACTAATGGCGGACATAAAACCAATTCATTAGGTAAATCGACTGTGAAACCGATAGAAAGATTAGTGACGCTATTGTTTGATTCGGATTGAGCGTTGATAAAGGGAATTAGCGCACCTTCGGCGATGCCTGCAACAACTAGACTATTTTTTGATGACGTGGGTAACATTTTCAATAGTCCTTCTATAGATGTCGCGATATGCGGCGCATCAAGACATTGTTTCGTTTCAGCATTAAAATTTTCAAAAAATTTCCTCGAATCAATTATTACCGTAGTCATTTCCGTAGCCGATGACTGATGTCCAAAATCGACAGCCGAAAATTTCTGTGTATCCACAAAAACGAATGCCACGCCTTTGGAATTCCAAAGAGGGTTAGAAATTTCTATGTTGCCAAAGTCTCTGGTAGTTATCGATTTCTGAAAAATTGGCGGGTAGCGATAAATGGCAATTCCAACGCCAATCACAGCTAGGCTTAACAAAAGATAAACAAGTAAGCGTTTTTTACTTTTCATAGTCAATTCCTATAAATTACAGCGATTGTTTAATGCCTAGAAAAGAAGCAATCAATTGATTCAGTTCTTTAGCATGTGTAATCGGTATGGCGTGACCTGCTTCAAGCACAATTTCAATTTGCCCGTTTGATAACATTTGTGCCAATTCGCCAGAATGGGACATCTCAATAATGTCGTTTTCTCCCGTGACAATCAGTGTTTTGGCTTCAATTGAACGCAAATCCGAATGGGTAAACAAAGGAGCGGTTCGCCATAATTCTTTTATTTCGGCTTCTAACATTGGATGCTCGTCTCCAGCACCAGACCACCAGCCACGACCCCAAGTTGTAAGATTTCCTAATAAGAAATTGTGAGATTCATTTAGTGACTGACTAGATTCAGGCGTTAAGCCAGAAGGATGAAAGTTGGCGCTAATCGCAACGATTCGACCAACTCGTTGTGGGGTTTCAAGTCCGAGTAATAGCGCAATAATGCCACCATCGCTCCAACCCACAATATCGGTACGCTGAATACCAAGTTTGTTTAATACTTGCAGCACATCTTGAGCAAAAATTTGGTAACTCAACGCCGTATTTCCGTGTGTTGAATCACCATGACCACGAGTATCAATTAACACCACTCGTCGTCCAGAATCAACTAACCACGGTATTTGAGAAAACCAACTAAGTTTGTTACTCAATCCACCATGTAACAGCAATAATGGTTCACCCTGTCCATAAGAAACGTAACGAATACTCGCTCCTTGATAATCAATATTGCCTGTTTCGATTTGGGTCGTTGTTGAGTATTTCCAAATTAGATAGTTTGAAAAATTAACTGACATCGGTCTTAACCAAACAAAAAGTAATAAAACTATGCCTAACAAAAAAATCCAACTTATGTGAAATAATCGCTTCATTTTGAAATCCAATGTCGTGACAGGGTGAATTACCATCCACTAAGCCGCTTTAGCGGTTGGTTTTGGTGATGACCTAAATTGTTGGGCAGTGGAGTATAGGGTGAATTTAAACAAACGTCATCAAAGTTCCACGAGATTTTCGTGAAAGTCACCACTGCCGTGGGTTGAGTCCAGATAATGATGTCCCAAATTTAAGACGTTTTTGAGAATGAGTTTTTGGGAAGTAACCGCCCAACAGAATCTGGCAGCTCTTGGCATTCCAGTTTTAGACTTTTTTCGTGCTTCAGCGACCGCTCTTCTCGCTCCCTTCGTCACATATATAAAAAAAATAGGACGTAAATTTGCCTGAGGAAAAACTGATTTTTCTTAATTGTTGTTATAATTAAACCAACCAATTTTTCGATTGGTCAAACACAAATAAACTGAAAATTCTAATTATCTACGTCCAAGTAAGACAATGAAAAAAAAAATATCACGCGAAGAATCCACAAAAACACTAAACACATTGATCGAACTTTTCCCTAATACGTTTTTCAATAACGACAAAGAAAAGACTAAACCATTGAAGTGCGGAATACGTCACGAAATACTGGCTCAATATCCCGAACACTTCGACAAAAACGTTCTTCGCGTAGCAATGGGATTTTATTGCTCAAGAAAACACTATTTCAAATCTGTTCTAACAAATACTAGTCGTCTTGATTTAGAAGGAAAATTGTGTGGTGAAATTACTGAAGAAAACAAAGCTGCTGCTCTGGAAGCCATCAAGGCAATTAACAAACGTTTCGCAGAAACCAACAAATCAAAGAAAACCAAACAGGATTTAGAAACTAAAGAAAAAACCGAAAAAATAAACCCAATTGATATTGATAAAGTCGTTGCACCCGAAATCAAAATAGAAACTACTACTGTTCGACCAAAATTAACGTTAAAACGAAAAACAAATATCGAAACACCGAACAAATCACCGGTTTAGCCAACGTTTTCTTAACTACCTGGTCGGCAAAGCATCAAAAAAAGATCCCACACATATTTGGGTAGGTTTAAACAAACGACACAAAAGTTTCATAGGGCTTTTACGAATCCCTTACTTGATAAGGTCTAAAGCCATTTTGGGATCTCCCGAATTCGTGTAAATTAAAATGCGCCCAAGTAACCACCGCACCATTCTCAACGGCTTCTAATAATTTTGTTTTTTGATCGTCATTTTTCCCAGTCGTCGACAATAAATTCAATATTTATTTGTCGAAATTGACGGGCAAAAAATTTTTGACGAGCTTTGAAATAGCCCATTGCGACAAGAAAACAAACTTTGTTGGTAAATGGCTAAACTCAAAAATTTGTCACGCAACGCTATAAAACAACAGAGGCAAATTTGCACAATTGGCTCACAAAAAATCATTTGATGACCTCAGATCCTAAAATCCTACGAAACTTTTGTGCCGTTCATTTAAATCTACCCCAAAGTTGGAAACACCCCCACGCATGTGGGGAAGACTTTTATTTTTTGACGTTCTATTTTTCATGTTTGGGAAACACCCCCACGCATGTGGGGAAGACCACATAAAAAATCTTTCAATGGATTAGTTTTTGGAAACACCCCCACGCATGTGGGGAAGACCACGAATTGTAGGTCAAAAATTAAACGTAACTAGAAACACCCCCACGCATGTGGGGAAGACCGTATTCATACTTTTGCACCGCGCCTTTTTGCAGAAACACCCCCACGCATGTGGGGAAGACTCGGGTGCTGGTGTAACAACCGGCGCAGGTTGAGAAACACCCCCACGCATGTGGGGAAGACCCTATGGAACTATGCTTAAGTGGAGGGGAAGCCGAAACACCCCCACGCATGTGGGGAAGACTCACGAGCCTTTATTTATGACGGTTCGATTGAAGAAACACCCCCACGCATGTGGGGAAGACTTTTCCATTCTTCCTGCGAAAACGCACAACGTAGAAACACCCCCACGCATGTGGGGAAGACCTTGCCATGAAGAAGTAATAATGCCTCATGGCGGAAACACCCCCACGCATGTGGGGAAGACTGGCGCACCACAATTAACTAACGCTATGGGTAGGAAACACCCCCACGCATGTGGGGAAGACCAAAAACAGATATACCAGAAAAAAACTATCCGAGAAACACCCCCACGCATGTGGGGAAGACTGTTTCTGCCCTTGTAACCCCAACATAAAGCAAGAAACATCCCCACGCATGTGGGGAAGACTGACGGTAAACACGTCGCCAACCGCTGAGTTAGGAAACACCCCCACGCATGTGGGGAAGACGTCGAAATTGCTGTTAATCTTGGTCTTACTTCGGAAACACCCCCACGCATGTGGGGAAGACTCAAAACTCATAATCTTTACCTTTTAAATTTTGGAAACACCCCCACGCATGTGGGGAAGACCCTGAGAGTCTTTTAAAGGGTCTACCCAATCAGGAAACACCCCCACGCATGTGGGGAAGACTGTAAAGTCTTCCGAGCTGTCGAGAACCGTAAGGAAACACCCCCACGCATGTGGGGAAGACACCTTGTGCCTCAAGAATGGCGGCTTTGATTAAGAAACACCCCCACGCATGTGGGGAAGACTCATGTGCTGCATACCCTGTTGCATCGCTTTTGGAAACACCCCCACGCATGTGGGGAAGACTACACCTTTGATATGGATACGATACAATTCCGAGAAACACCCCCACGCATGTGGGGAAGACGATAATGTGTAATTAAAAGTTGCAGACGACAAAGAAACACCCCCACGCATGTGGGGAAGACGGTCATTTTAAGTGGCACAACCTCGCATAATCGGAAACACCCCCACGCATGTGGGGAAGACACAAAATTTGTACCTGTGGAAATGATGACAGCAGAAACACCCCCACGCATGTGGGGAAGACTTAAACCGAGCCATGTTTTCGAGATACCATTGAGAAACACCCCCACGCATGTGGGGAAGACAGCTGTTTTTTAGCGATATGAATCTTTTGCTTGGAAACACCCCCACGCATGTGGGGAAGACTTTTTTGGATGCGTCAAAAGAAAGCATGGGCAGGAAACACCCCCACGCATGTGGGGAAGACTAATGGTATGTTGCATTTGATAAACCTGCTTGGGAAACACCCCCACGCATGTGGGGAAGACGTTAAGAACATCAAAAATCATATTTTTTTCATAGAAACACCCCCACGCATGTGGGGAAGACCAAGCAAGGTTATTTCAAGTTAATTGCACCGTAGAAACACCCCCACGCATGTGGGGAAGACCTACAAAATGTCCTTTTTCAGATACAGTGCCTGGAAACACCCCCACGCATGTGGGGAAGACCTTGAAATTCTATCGCCAACAACCCACAAACTAGAAACACCCCCACGCATGTGGGGAAGACCCAGAATTTATGTCGATAATAGCGGTGTAATTGGAAACACCCCCACGCATGTGGGGAAGACGATTTAGAACCAACCCACTCACCGAGAAAGTCGGAAACACCCCCACGCATGTGGGGAAGACTCTTTGTTATGCTCGGCTAAGAACGCAGCAATGGAAACACCCCCACGCATGTGGGGAAGACAACAACGGTGCTTATGAAGCCATTGTGCAACGAGAAACACCCCCACGCATGTGGGGAAGACTATAACAACTTTCAAGCAACGCAGTAATTTTTAGAAACACCCCCACGCATGTGGGGAAGACCTCGAATAACGAAAGATTCTGCTGGCGGCACCAGAAACACCCCCACGCATGTGGGGAAGACCCCAGTGTCAAAATCAGCAGTCATGTATAAAACAGAAACACCCCCACGCATGTGGGGAAGACGTACCGCCTACAACGTCGGATTCTAAGCAAGAAGAAACACCCCCACGCATGTGGGGAAGACGTGTGCTGGCTTCTCTGCGGAGCTTAAGGGGGAGAAACACCCCCACGCATGTGGGGAAGACCACGCTGATTACTCACAATCATCATCACGCCAAGAAACACCCCCACGCATGTGGGGAAGACACTTTTGTGATATAATCTCTCCCACGTTAAGAGGAAACACCCCCACGCATGTGGGGAAGACTTCTAACCGCTGCGGCTATCACCCTGTCCTGCAGAAACACCCCCACGCATGTGGGGAAGACTCACCAATACGTCTAACCACACCAGCTACTTCAGAAACACCCCCACGCATGTGGGGAAGACTTTTTTGACCCTCCATGTGATTAAGTAATGGCAGAAACACCCCCACGCATGTGGGGAAGACAAATCTACTAATTCCCCCCGCTCACGTTTTATAGAAACACCCCCACGCATGTGGGGAAGACAGGAGGGCAGAGATTACCAATACATGCCCTATAGAAACACCCCCACGCATGTGGGGAAGACGGAAAGTACACAGGCTGGAATATCCAGAGATTAGAAACACCCCCACGCATGTGGGGAAGACTATCTGCCGAAAAGGGGATAATACTTTCCATGGGAAACACCCCCACGCATGTGGGGAAGACAGGGAAGTATAGGTAAAACAAACCTGCCCGGTAGAAACACCCCCACGCATGTGGGGAAGACACCAACAAATTGTGGTGAGCCAAAATTTAAACACAACATCTAGTAAAACGCGAGAAAAGACCTGACAAAAAATTTATGAATCCTCTTGTCGATTGTAATAAAACTCGTCTTTTTCTAGCACCAATTGCAAACCCGAAACCTCAACCATTCGCCGACGAGTATCACCAATCCCTGTGACTTCATAATGTGGCGATTTCGGAATCTCTCGAAAAATCATCAATCCACTTTCAACAGGGCAATACTTGTGCAAGTAATCAATCACTTTTTTTGCCGTCGAATCTTTCACGCCCGACACAAAAACATTCGGACGCGGTTCAACAAACCACAATTTCATCCGCCCACGCACCGCTGGCGGCAAATCATTAGCAATTACGACAATCATTTTTTCTTACCTCCGAGCATTTCTTCAATATCCAAACCGATTTTAGTAAGCAAATCCATTTCAATTACCCGTTTTCTAAATGCGCTCGACATTTTATGTTTGTTATAAACGCCTGCCATGTCGAGCGTCATTGCAAAAGCTAAATCGATACACAAATGTTCTTTATACAAATCCGCCATGTCATAAACAAACGGTAATGGACTACCTGAATGAATAAAACCAATATGAGGAGAGTAACCCATTGCATGAACCGCCGAACATAAAATCCCATAAAGTGCGGTATTCGCCGCCGTGTAGATTTGATTCGTCACATCGCCCATTTCAAATTTACCTGGCGTATAACGTCGTCCTTTCCAACCGACTTTATATTGCTCGGCTTTTTGCTCATAAATTTGATGAACCCGATGACCTTCCATACCTCTAAGTTGGTCAAGTGTTTTGTCTTTCACATCGGGTTCAGGAAAACGCCGTAAAAACATACGTTTGGCAACGTCCAATGACTTTTTTTCATCACAAGCAAGCTGCATTTGTTTTCTGAAATTTCGTGTGTCCGAAGTGGGTGAAATTCCCGCCGCATAAAAAAGCAGCGAATCTTCCCCAACCCAGCACACACTGCAATTCGCCGCCGCCAAAATTTTAATCGCTTCATGTGTCACGCTCGTTCCAGGTCCAAGAAGCAAGCAGTTAATTGTCGCAATCGGTAGCCGAATGAAATTAGCATCGCAATCAATCCATTTCACGGAACTGTCGTCGATTTCAAGCCGACCGCGTTCGAGATACAGAAAAGGATATTTATCTTTGACTTGCGGCAACGTGTCGCGTGTTACTTTTATAATCAGGCGGGTTATATCTAAATCGTCACTCATAAAATCCTCCAGAATAGACACAAAAAAAGGAATTCAGAAATCTGAACTCCTTTTTTAAACACCCCCACGCATGTGGGGAAGACCAACGCGCAACACACTAAACCCGTAACACCTGAGAAACACCCCCACGAACGTGGGGAAGATAAAACAACCAAATTTTTAAAGAACCATGCAGCTAAATTACAGTTACACGCCGATCACGATAAACTTTTTTCTCGCCAAAACAAACTGGTACGTCCGTCAACGTCAGAACTTCGCCTTCATGTTCACCATCTAACACTTTGAAATCAACAATCAACGCTTTTTCATCCGCAATCAGCAACGCACTTTCAATCGCATTCGCTTCAGAATCAAAAACACCGCGATAAACCAAATCCGTTGGCACGCAAGATTTTCGCCCCAAAAACAAATCCCAAACGGGTGTTTGCAAAGCATCAGCAATCGTTTCAGCTTTATCACTTGGCACTTCCAAAATCACGGCAAAAGTCGCATCTTGCAAATAATAACGATAGGTCATTTTCGCGCCACCGCCGACCGCTTTTTTACCATCCTCCGTTTTTGGAATCAGCAGCGTTGTCCACGGGTCTTTGTCATTGTATCCACTGCCAACCATGTGAAAATCTCGTAACAACGGCTCGCGGTCTGTTTTGATACCGTTGTGATTTTTTCTCACAAAAGACAAAATCGTTTGTTTTAGCGGTGCAAATTCAGCTAAAAATTCGGTTTGTTCACCACCATAACCCAATGCACAACATACCAAACCCACCACACCCGATTTAGTCGGGAAATTTAGCGTGTCACGTCGCCCGAATTTAGAATCATGCCCCCACGATTGCAGTGGAGCTTCTAGCCACAGCAATAAATAACGGGTTGTCATAAAATCAAACCTCAACATGTGATTTCAACGCGCTAACTAAATCGTCAATGCTGAAATTGTCATTTTCGCCAAACGTATATTCTGCTTTTTTGCCAAACAATGAACCCGACAATTTTTCTTTTTTAGCGAGGTAATCGCTTAACGCACCAATACTGGGATTTAAAAAACCACCATCCTTTGCTTTTTTGACTGGTGTTTCAAAAGGCACTTGCAAACGCTGACCTTTTCGCACAAACACTTTTGCAAATTCCCACGGTGACGCACCAGACATGGTAGTTTGTCGCGCACTTGGCACAGCTTGGAATAATGCAATCGTGAACGCTTCAATCGCATCAGATAAATTTTGACCTGCTAAGGAATCATAAAGTTGTCCTAAATTTAAACTAACATAGCGGTAATACGTTGCCGAATTAAATTCTAAACTGCCCATGTGTCCTGCACCCTGCTCGGTCTTTTCATCATCTATGGCAGTAAAAAATTCAATTTCTGAACTAACTTTATGAGTTGAAATGGCATGTGAAAACGAACAAGCGGCTTCGACATTCAGTTCAGCCGCTTGAGCAACCATCCGTCCAAAAAGTGCAATATCGAGTGCATCCACAGCATCGGAGACATTACCAATCAATGCGGCCATTTCTTTAGCTTGTTTTTTGGGGTCTTTTTGTGTGATAACGCTGTCAGGATTAAATCCTTCTTTTAAAAAAGCTTCAGCGAGAATAACGACTTCATTTGGACTTAAAAATAATAGCGTGTCGGTTTTTTCATTGCCTTCATCCAAGACATCATCGATTGCGTCATTATCTTTACCTTTCTTGGGTTTTTTATCCTCTTTTTTCTTGATAAAAATTTGTTCGATTTTATCGCCACAGGCTTTGGCTTGTTCATCAGATGCACCTTTAACGCGACAAGCTTTTGCAACTAACTCTGAAATTAACTTTGTGCGTGTGCCATGAATGACTTTATCGGATTCATTCATCGCCAAACGTACATAGCGTTTCCAACATTGAGAACTGACGCGAGCTCGTTCGACACCGCCAACCATCGCGCTTTTTGGACTTCCCACATCATCACGGTTTAAGCAAGAAACTGGGAAAGATTGGAGAATGTGAAACTCGATAATTTGACCTTTGAAAGGGTTATTAGTGTTCATTTGAAATCCTTAAAAAATTGAAAAAAGTTATATGATTTTAATCTTTCGCCCCCTTTGAAGGGGGCAGCCTGAAAGGCTGGGGGATGTGCTTTAAATCGGAACAATTTGTAGCAGCCCACAACCAAAACTTCGCCCACGACCAATGCCCTGTTGAAAACTTTGGATAAACTTTTCTTTATCTATGACGGTTAATTGCCCCAAAATTTGGGCTTGTCCTTGTGTAATAGTTCGTCCCTCTTTTTCAAAACGTTTCACTGAAACATTACCAACTGCTAAATGTTCAGGTCTAACTTCAAAACCCCATTGCGGTGCTTTTTCAATAAACCATTTAGCAATTTTTTGTCGTGTACTTTCTTCATTCTGTAAGAGAGGATCTTTTGTTTTTCTTATCGCAATCAACCTACCACCACCTGATGTACGTTTTGTGGGATTGATGACGACTTCAAAACGGTAACGTGGATAATCTAAAAACGTATCTGGAATTCTTCTAAGTTCCGAAAGTTGACCATGTGAAGGCACATTTGGCTGACGATTAGATAGCATCAAAATTTTTCTACCTCGAATATCACCGCCTTTATCAACGTATAAAATTCCGCTCGAAACACTTTGTTGTTTTTCAAATTCGCTGCGTGTGTCGGCGAACAAATCATAAACCACGCGATGAATCGAATAAGCGTCCGTAATGTTTAAGGCTTTCACGTCCAGACGACCAAGATGTAAAACGCTGGCAATCATCATTTGTCACCCTCGTCTTTTAACTTGAAATGATAAAAATTGTGCGCCCAACTGGCTTTAACATCCTTGCTATAGAAATGAAAATCCAGCAAATTTTTTAGCAATTTTGCATAATCCAATTGAACATTGGCTTTTGCCTCAATCAAACTAAATAGCGGACGCAAAACACGACAAACTTCTTCTGTCGTATCGCAGGCAAGCAAACGACGTAATTTCATTTTGGCTTGGTCGCTTTCATTGCCATCGTCGTAGCATTGTGCAATTGCCTGACCGATTTGAACCGTGCCGTTTTTTTCAACTTTTGCTTTCGCCATTGCAGATGCAATCGTTGTGTAAGGCAATCGTTCATCATTATTTTCAATATCGATATAAATACCAACACGTTTTTCAGCTCGTGCCAGATATTCCCAACTTTGATATTCAGTTTTTGGATTGTAAGCATTTTTTAGAGCAGCAGAAGCGGCACTACTACCTGGCTTTCTTTTATCATTGCCTCGATTTTTTTCATCTAGTAAGTCAATAATAAATTCAACAAACCTTGTATCTACACTAAAAGTTTTTATTTCTTCACTCATACCTGTGTTTCCTGTGATTTGGTGTCTTTCAAATACTTGCCAAAATAGGGTTTATATTTAGCAAATGTTTCATGTTGCCTTGCTGTTTCGTTTGAACAATAGGTTTCATACGCACTGTATGCAAATCTTGCAAAAGTTTGACGTAATTTTTTTCGTTGTTCTTCACCTTCTTTTTCACTCGCAAACACCAAATCTTGAGATTTTCGCTCGCACAATTGCCAAAATAAATGCGTAGCTTGCGCCGCTTCATTTTTACCTTCGGATTTTTGGTCTTTGAAATAATTAAACGTTGAACTGTAAACAATTTTTGAAAGATGTTCGAGTGCATCCATTTCGTTTTTCAATGTGACAAACCAATCAGAGCCATTCGCGTCGGCGGTATTTAAAAATGTAATTGATTCCACAAAATCATCTTGACCACTCACATATTGTTCGCCAGCGTTACTGCTAACACGCAAACCACCTGACCAAACGCCGATTATTGGTAGAATTTTTGAGTCTAATACACGACCTAAACCGCCTCTGATATAAATACAATCAGAACCTCCGCCATTTTCTTCCATAAAACTCAGTAACGCGGTTAAAGAACGCCATGGTCTACGTTCGGGGTCAACCCACAAAACTTTTTTATCTTTAATAGAAAGTGCAACACTTGGGTCAACCATGCCGCTTTTATAATCTAAATGCGAAATACCTTCGGAATAATGCAAACCCACGTCATTGAGCAAACAAAAACGCGATAACGGAATTAAACGTCCCATTAAAGAATTTTGTAATTGTTTGGCAGTTTCACACTCTTCACCGTTGGGCATTTTTTCCCACGGTGCAACACCTAAACCGTTTTTATATCCTAAACCGTTAATTTGTTCGTGTGTGAGAAGGTTAAGCCATAAGGTTTGCAATAAGGTTTCACCCATCAAAAAACTATGCAAAAAACCCATGAAGCCTAATGAAGTTCCCGCTTTACCAGTCGATGCTTTTCCTTTTTCGTTTGATTTACCCGAATAACCTGCTGTTAAAACAATTGAGTTATCGGTTTTTTTACCTCCTAAACCAAACCCCATCAATTGCACAATTAACATCGCTTTGTCTGCATCACTGAGTTCGGATTCAATTTGAATAGAATTTAAAACGGTGGTGTTGCCCGTAGCAATTTCAGGGAGAACTGCACCCAAATTTTGTGTTGTAGCTTGTGCAATTTGTGGCATTTGTAAAAATGGTTTTTCACCGTAAAGCCAAAAATCGTCGTGATGTTCGGTTAAATAAGCTAAACATTTTTGCGCTAATCCTTCTGCACCTGATTCTGTCCATTCGTCATCATCTTCTGGTGTGCAAGCGGCTTGTGCAATGGCAAGTAAAAATTTGGTGATGGCAATTTTTTGAACAGGATTACCACCCAAAGCACGGTAATCGGGTTGAGTGAAAATTTGTTTTAGGCTGACACGTCCTTTGTTGGCAATGGGAATGAATGGTTCATCAACTAGGTTAAAACTGTTTTCTGTCATTAAATTGCCTGCTAGGTTATAGGTTCAATTTTTTAATGTATGTATTATGCTGATTATGGAAAGCATGATTACTGCAATTTGTTCAATTTGGGCGTTTAATATCAATGAGACGATTTCTGTTATATTTATGTTTATATGTATTTTTTCCATTTTTGTATTTGTATGGTGTAATTAAAATGAGTGCGTTGATGTTAAGTCTAAATCTCATGTTTGTAAATATAAAATTTGAGCAGTGAGACAAACCCCGACCACTCAAAAAAAACACCCCCACACATGTGGGGAAGATTAAAAATCAATTTATCTAAGACTAAATCTCATTGAAACACCTCCACGCATGTGGAGAAATCGCTTTTTTGAAAAGCGGGAGACATTTTGTAACGAACCATTACGTTTATTCAAGTTAATTTTTTCGTTTGATACCCCAAACGATCGTCGTAACTCAATTGGTATTTATCAGAAGCTAAGCCACCCATCACCCCATTGATTTCACCACTTTTTTCGTCAACTACTGCAACACGCAAAAATATGCTTTCTTTAAATTTACCCACATAAATAAATTCTTTTAACCAATCTAATTTTTCTGTTGCAACAGGTTCAGGGGAGTGGCAATTCATAACATGAAGCGTATTTCTCAAAAGTTGCTCGGCTGATTTGCACCACAGTTTTTTGTCTTTAGTTTTAGTGTCATGTGGCAAACAAACTTTATTTCCATTCAAAAACGTAATTTCTGTAAAGTTATTTGTTGGTTGTTCACGCAAGAGCAGGACTGGCACGGTGTCTTGTTCGCTGTAACGGGTGCTAATATCGTCATCCGACGAAGTGGTCAAACCTGTTGCTGTTGCAGAGCGTGCAATTTGTTCGAGTTCAGCGCGTTTCTTCTCAAGTTTGTCTAAATGCCTTTGCATTTCGCCTTGCTCATCATGTTTTTCATAAGTTGCTTCAATTAAATCTCGAATATTCGATGGCAAATTAACGCTAGGTAAATCATGCCAAACTTTCAAACTACGACATAAAACGTAAGGGCTATAAACCTTCGCGCTGTTACCGAATTGTGTTTTAGCATTTTGAATGGCGGCATTTAATTCGGGCGTTAATAACCATGCTTCACGTTTTGCCGAATCAGGACGTATTGATTTTTTATGTCGCCATAATCTTCCGATTCGTTGTAAAAGCATGTCAGTTGGCGCAAAACGAGAAACTAGGAAGTCACTATCGACATCGATTGACTCTTGCAAAACTTGAGTGCCGATAAGAATTCTACCTTTCTCTTGTTTTGTTAGTCGATTCTCTTTGCCATACAAATCAACCCAGTAATTTTCCTTTTTTTCTCTGTCCACTTTTAAAAAACGTGAATGCAATAAACCCGTTTCGACATTCGTACCATTTGCACGTTCACTTAACACTTTAAATTTTTCCTGCGCTTCGGCTACAGTGTTTTCAATCCACAAAACTTGTTGCCCTTGTTCGGCACGTTTCACGGCTTCATCAATTGCTGCTTCATCATCTTGGCAACAATAAATTTCGACGTTTTTATCTTTCAATGGTTCTACGGGAAGCTCTTTTAATTCGCAGTTCTTTATACTGACTGAAATCAGCGGATAACTTTTTTCTTCCTTGACTGGTTGTTCTAATAATTTTTCACGCCGTTCTTTTGTGAGCGTCGCACTTAAAATAATGACTGTGCAATGTAATTTACGCAGGGCTTTGACTAGCTCATCTAAAATCGTTCCGGTGTAAGCGTCGTAACTGTGGACTTCGTCTAAAATCACCACTTTTCCAGCAAGTCCAAAGGTTCTGACAAAACCATGCCTGACATTCATCACCGCCATTAGAGCTTGATCTACCGTGCCGACAGCAAACGGCGCAAGTAATTTGCGTTTTCGAGAATCAAACCACACGCCATCAGGATTTGCATTTTCACCGAGGTCTGTTTGTTTCAACCAAGCGTTGCCGTGTGCGAGTAACGCTTCACGATGTGGACTATCTGATGACAAAATTTTACTTAAAAACGTATCATTAAAACGGTCGTAAATCTTGTCAGAAGTGAGTTGTGTTGGAAGCGCAAAATAGATTCCCGTCGCTTTATTTGCAACGAGTAATTGATAAGCAGCATAAAGCGCGGCTTCGGTTTTTCCTAAACCCATCGGTGCTTCTAAAATATAAACACCAGCTTGCGTCGTATTTTCAAAAAATTTGGTTTGTGTATCGTGTGGATGAAAATTGAAAATATCAAAAAAGGTTAAATTTGGAATGATGTCAGGTTTAATAAAGCCCGCTTCATTTACGGCTTTTTGAATAAAACCCTGTTCTTTCCAATCTTCGACGGGATTATCAAAAAGTTCTTGTGAGCCAATCCAATCTGAAACGCTAGTCAAACCTGCCAAAACGAGAGACTGTTCTTGGTTTTCAACTTCAGGGAAATCGCAATCTAAACATTTTTTGAGTTCTTCGATTAACTCTTCACGACGTTGTTGCCAAGGTTCACCACCAAAGGCTTCAGAATCTGCTGAGTAATTTGATTTAGTAGGCAAACTGCCATGATGCTGCCCTAAAATTTTACGAATAAATTTATTAAGTTTAAGTTTTTTTGCTGTTACAAAACTAACATAAGCGTGACCACCCCAATCTTTTTCTTTTTTTGAATCAATATTTTTGAGTTCAGAAATGAATTCTTTTACAGCGTCATAAAGCATTTTCTGAAACGTCGGACAAACTTTCCCCACATCATGACAGGCGGCAATGAGTATTGAACCTTCAGGAAATAACGCCTCGCGTAACCAATCCGGCATTCGTTTTAACAGTTCTCGCGCGACTTCGCCAACGATTTGGCAATGCGTTAAAACATCACGTCCTTTTTGTTTATTTTCTTTTTCGCCGTAGGTTTTGGCGAGGCATTCAGATAATGGAAGTGCATTATTTGTGATGGATTCTTTTGGCACAGTGGATTTAGGTCGAATCATGATTTTTTCGCTCGAATTTAGATTATTAAGAATCTGAAGCGTAGACTTAACCAAGACTAAATGCTAATAAAAAAGGCTGGATTTCTATAGCCTTTCTGCATTTATCCGAAATGCTCTTATCTTCGTACAAACGTCCAATGGAATAATCAATAACCGTCAGCGAGCCAATTAAACCGCCTCTACAGGGGCTTGTTTGCATGGGTATGACGTATCGCCAAGCTCAAATTGAACAGTAGTATGCTGAATTTCAAACCGTTCGCGTAACTCATTGTTGATTTGAACAAGAAGCGCATCATCAATAACGGCATCTGGTTTGACTAAATGCACTGTCAATGCCGTTTCTGTCGTACTCATAGCCCAGATGTGTAAATCATGTACCGCTTTTATGCCAGGAAGACTAGCGAGATAAGCCTCAACTTTGACCAGTTGAATACCCGATGGCACTGCATCCAATACGAGATTGATTGATTCGCGCAGTAAACTCCATGTACTAACACCGATAACAATAGCAATTGCAAGACTCATAGCAGGGTCTAACCACAACCAGTCTGTAAAGTGCATGGCTATAGCCGCCACAACGACACCCAGTGAAATAACAGCATCCGCTACCATGTGCAAGTAAGCCCCGCGAATGTTGACATCTTTTTCTTTGCCTGACATAAACAGCCATGCTGTGAACCCATTGATAAGAATCCCGATTGAAGCCACCATCATGACAGTGTTACTTGCCACTGGTTGAGGATGCTCAAATCTAAGAACGGCTTCCCATGCAATAGCCCCCACAGCAACCAGCAAAATTAGCGCGTTAATCAATGCAACCAAAACCGAAGTACGGCGCAAACCATAAGTATGCCGTTGCGTGGGTAGTTTTCGTACTAAAACGCTTGCACCCCACGAAAGCAACAAGCTAAAGACATCGCTAAGGTTGTGACCAGCATCGGCTAACAGTGCAAGAGAATTGGACAGTAAACCATAAACCACTTCAACCGCCACAAAACCGGCGTTGAGTGTAATCCCAACAGCGAATGCAAGATTAAAATTTTTTGGGGCATGGCTATGATTGTGACTATGGTCGTGACCGTGTCCATCACAATGATGGTGGGAGTGTTTATTCGTCATGTAGTGAACTCTTTGAAATGGTTGACACGTTTGTTACGTACCATAAAAACATAAACCGTCGATATGGCAATTAACGAACTCGCCCCGACAGGGTAAAAGCCCAACGTTGCTTTTGATATTTAATACATTTTTTAATAACTTTTACAGCTTTTTTACATCGATTCGGATTACATTGCATCCCAACATCTTTGAATGTGGAGGGTTTTATGAGTGTTATCTATTTAGGTCTGGTAGTTGTCTTCTTTGCGACAACAGTTGCGTTGGTTCATGCCTTTGAAAAACTACGGGGGCAGTCATGAGCGGAATTTATCTATTAAGTGGCGTGTTAGTAATCGCCATTTTTGTTTATTTAGTCGCCGCACTTTTCTATCCTGAGAGGTTCTAATGACCAGCAACAGCTTTTTACAAATTACGTTTTATGTCGCCACGTTGTTATTGCTTGCTAAACCATTAGGCGGTTACATGGCGAGGGTTTATCAAAACAAACCGACTTTCTTAACAAACTTACTCGCGCCACTCGAAACTTTTATATACCGTTTGAGCGGTATCAATCGAGAAGAGGAAATGCGTTGGACAGATTATGCAATCAGTTTGTTGATGTTTAATTTTCTCGGTTTCTTCGCTGTGTTTGCGTTGCAGTTAGCACAAGCGAATTTGCCGTTTAATCCTCAAAATCTTCCCAATGTCAGTGCAGATTCTGCGTTTAATACGGCGGTGAGTTTTGCCACTAACACCAATTGGCAAGGTTATGGCGGTGAAACGACAATGAGTTATTTCACACAAATGTTTGGTTTAACCGTTAAAAACTTTGTTTCAGCCGCAACAGGCATGGCAGTTTTAGTTGCGTTAATTCGTGGTTTTATTCGTCGTAACGCAGACAGTATTGGTAACTTTTGGGTCGATTTAACGCGCAGTACGCTTTATATCCTGATGCCATTGTCGTTAGTTCTTGCTTTACTTTTGGTGGGACAAGGCGTTGTGCAAACGTTCAGTGCATATCACACCGTTACAACCGTGGAAACGATTGGCGACACAAAAGAGCAAGTTATCGCTATCGGCCCTGCCGCGTCACAAGTTGCCATCAAACAATTAGGCACAAATGGTGGTGGTTTTTTCAACGTCAATTCTGCACATCCGCTAGAAAATCCAACTCCATTAAGCAACTTCTTTGAAATGCTTTCAATTCTGCTCATTCCCGCCGCGCTTTGTTATACCTTCGGCGTGATGGTCGGTGATACGCGCCAAGGTTGGGCGATTTTGTCAGCGATGACGATAATTTTAGTGTCGTTGATTTTCGTTGAAGTTCCCGCAGAACAAAATGGCAATCCTAATTTCACGTCGTTAAACATCGACCAAACCGCAAGCGATATTCAGGCTGGTGGAAATATGGAAGGCAAAGAAACGCGCTTTGGTATTGCAAATTCGGCGTTATGGGCAGTGGCAACCACAGCGGCTTCAAATGGTTCAGTCAATTCTATGCACGATTCTTTTACGCCCATCGGCGGCATGATTCCCATGTGGTTGATGCAATTAGGCGAAGTGATTTTCGGTGGTGTCGGTTGTGGACTTTACGGCATGGTGATGTTTGCCATTGTCGCAGTGTTTGTATCGGGTTTGATGATTGGCAGAACACCTGAATACTTAGGCAAAAAAATCGAAGCCTTTGAAATGAAAATGGCGGCTATCACCATTTTGATTCCACCATTGATGGTGTTAGGCGGTACAGCCTTAGCCGTTATGGTCGCGGCAGGGAAATCCTCTGTTTTCAATAATGGCGCACACGGATTTAGTGAAATTTTGTATGCGCTGTCATCGGCGGGAAATAACAACGGTAGTGCATTCGGCGGTTTGTCTGCAAACACCGTTTTTTATAACACGCTACTCGGTTTTGCGATGTTGTTTTCCCGTTTTTGGTTAATTGTTCCCGTACTTGCAATTGCTGGTTCTTTAGCATCAAAAAAAATTGTCCCTGTCAGTTCAGGCACGTTGCCAACACACACGCCGTTATTTGTCGCGTTGTTGATTGGTACGGTGTTGATGGTGGGCGCATTAACATTTGTTCCCGCACTGGCATTAGGCCCTGTGGTTGAACATTTGCAAATGCTCAATGCTAAGTAATTACGGAGAATGTCATGAGCGAAAAAGTTATTTCAATGTCTTTGTTTGAACCACAAATTATTAAAACCGCGTTGGTGGATTCGTTTAAAAAACTCACGCCACAGCAACAATGGCGCAATCCTGTGATGTTTGTAGTGTATTTGGGAAGTTTGCTAACGACGCTACTTTGGATTGTCGCCTTAAATGGTGGCGGGAAAGATTCACCTAGTTTCATTTTAAGCATTACCGTGTGGCTGTGGGGAACGGTATTGTTTGCCAATTTTGCCGAAGCCGTTGCCGAAGGTCGAAGCAAAGCGCAAGCCTCATTTTTACGAAGCGCGAAACGTGATATTTCGGCAAAAAAATTAGCTCCACTTTCACAAGGTTCGAGTTATGTAGAGGTTTTACAGAACTTTTCCAGCGTTGTCAGTCCTCAATTAAGACGCGGCGATGTTGTACTTATTGAAGCTGGAGATTTTGTTCCTGGTGATGGCGAAGTCATTGAAGGCGTTGCGTCGGTTGATGAAAGTGCCATTACTGGCGAAAGTGCGCCTGTGATTCGGGAATCAGGTGGCGATTTTAGTTCGGTAACAGGCGGCACGCGCGTTTTGTCGGATTGGCTGGTTGTGAAAATTACCGCAAATCCTGGTGAATCCTTTTTAGACCGCATGATTGCAATGGTTGAAAATGCCAAACGCCAAAAAACACCGAATGAAATTGCGTTGACGATTTTGTTAGTGGCATTGACGTTAGTGTTTTTGATGGCGACGGTGACGTTATTGCCATTTTCATTGTATGCCGTGGAAATTTCAGGTTCAGGCGAACCGATTACGATTACCGTGTTAGTAGCGTTACTCGTTTGTTTAATTCCCACCACAATTGGCGGTTTGTTATCGGCAATTGGCGTGGCGGGAATTGGTCGCATGATGCAAAAAAATGTGGTCGCCACGTCGGGCAAAGCCGTTGAAGCTGCTGGCGATATTGATGTGTTGATGCTCGACAAAACGGGAACAATCACGCTCGGAAATCGCCAAGCCTCCGCGTTTATCAATGTGCGTGGTGTGAACGACCGCGAACTTGCCGATGCCGCGCAACTTGCCTCACTTGCCGACGAAACCCCCGAAGGTCGCAGTATTGTGATTTTGGCAAAACAACGTTATGGCTTACGCGAACGCGATGTGCATTCGTTGGGCGCAACGTTTGTGCATTTCAGCGCACAAACACGCATGAGTGGCGTAAATATGGAAGGGCGACAAATTCGCAAAGGGGCGGCAGAAGCGATTCGCGCTTATGTGGAAGAATTGGGCGGTTCGTTTCCACCTGATTTGAACAAAATGGTCGATGATGTGGCGCGTCGTGGCAGTACACCGCTTGTTGTCGCAGAAGGCACGCGCGTTTTGGGTGTAATCGAACTCAAAGATATTGTGAAAGGCGGCATCAAAGAACGTTTTGCCGAATTGCGCGAAATGGGCATTAAAACCATCATGATTACAGGTGATAACCGTTTGACGGCGGCGGCAATTGCAGCCGAAGCTGGCGTTGATGATTTTCTTGCCGAAGCTACACCCGAAGCCAAACTCAAATTGATTCGTCAATATCAAGCCGAAGGACGTTTAGTGGCGATGACGGGCGACGGCACAAACGACGCACCAGCGTTAGCGCAAGCCGATGTGGCTGTTGCCATGAACAGCGGCACACAAGCCGCGAAAGAAGCGGGCAATATGGTGGATTTGGATTCTAACCCGACAAAATTGATTGAAATTGTGGAAACAGGAAAACAAATGCTCATGACACGCGGCGCGTTGACGACGTTTAGCATTGCTAATGACGTGGCGAAATACTTTGCGATTATTCCAGCGGCATTTGCGACAACTTATCCCGTTTTGAATGTGTTGAATGTGATGGAATTATCAACGCCTGCGAGCGCAATTTTGTCAGCGGTAATTTTTAACGCATTGGTCATTATTGCTTTGATTCCGATTGCGCTAAAAGGCATTAGCTATAAACCTGTGAGTGCGGCGACGTTGCTACAAAACAATTTGCTGATTTACGGCGTGGGCGGTTTGATTGTGCCATTTATCGGCATTAAAGCTATCGACCTTATTTTAGTCACTCTCGGTTTAGTTTAGGAGCGCGTCATGATTAAGCATTTAAAACCTGCTCTCATTTTGTTTTTAGCGTTAAGCGTTTTAACAGGCGTTGTTTATCCGCTCGTCGTAACTGTTTTGGCGCAAGCGATTTTCCCAGAAAAAGCAGAAGGTAGTTTGCTAACAGATGGCAAAGGAAAAATCATTGGGTCTGAATTGATTGGTCAACAGTTCAGCGAACCCCGTTATTTTTGGGGACGACCTTCAGCGACTTCGCCAAATGCTTACAACGCTGCCGCGTCGAGTGGTTCAAATTTAGGGACAAATAATCCTGCGTTAGTCGATGCCGTTAAAACTCGCATTGACGCATTAAAAGCTGTTGATGCTGGCAATCATGCGCCGATTCCAGTGGATTTAATTACGGCATCGGGCAGTGGTTTAGACCCACACATCAGCATCGCGGCGGCGAATTATCAAATCATCCGTG
>JAQTOX010000147.1 GCA_028713055.1 Methylococcales bacterium
AAGTTGTCGCTGCTGATTGAATGGTAATCCCACGTTCTTGTTCTTGTTCCATGAAATCGGTCGTCGCTGCGCCATCATGTACTTCACCGATTTTGTGAATTTTTCCGGTTAATTTCAAAATACGTTGGGTTGTCGTCGTTTTGCCCGCATCAACGTGGGCAAAAATACCGATGTTTCTATAAAGGGATAAATCTGTCATGTGCTTATTTACTCTAAAATGGAGATAAAAGGAGGGATTGAAAGGACGACATTTTAACCTAAAAATGCCTAAAAAAGATAAAAAACCGTTCAGCCACTCAAAAAATCTACACTAAGTGGCGCAGTTATTATCTTTTGATGTGTAGCGTTAAATTTCTTTGAATTGTATGTCTTTGAGTAAACCTAAATGTTTTACGTCGATTTCAATGAATAATTCGGTATCACCAAATTCATCGATGATTTCATCGAGAATTTGTGCGTGAGCAAATAAGTTTGCGCGAATTCCGCCTTGTTGCGGTGTTAAAAAACAACGGCGACGTACTTTGGTATTGGCAAATTTTTCAACCAAAACGTCAAATAGTAACTCAATCCCCTGCCCTGTTACCGCCGATAACCAAATGCGAATCGCATTACCTTCTTCATCACGGTCAATGTGTGGTACAACGTTTTCAAGTAAATCGATTTTATTAAAAATTTCTAATCGTGGGATTTGTGCCGCGCCAATATCCTGCAAAACTAAATCAACTTGGTGCATTAAATCATCGCGGTCTTCGGCAGCAGCATCAACAACGTGTAAGAGCAACTCCGCTTCGCAGGCTTCTTGCAAAGTGGATTTAAACGCTGCTACTAATTCGTGTGGTAATTGGCGAATAAATCCAACCGTATCGGCAAACACAACTTCGGCATTATTTGGCAACGGACAACGACGCAACGTTGGGTCTAATGTGGCAAATAATAAATCGGCGGCGTAAATTTCTGAACCCGTTAACGTATTAAACAACGTCGATTTACCCGCATTTGTATAACCGACGAGTGAAATCGTTGGCGTTTCACTTTTTTTACGTTGACTACGCCCTTGATGACGCTGTTTATCTACTTTATCAAGCCGTTGTTGAATTTGTTTTAGACGCACGGCGAGTAAACGACGATCCGTTTCTAGCTGTGTTTCACCAGGACCACGCATTCCGATACCGCCTTTTTGACGTTCCAAATGTGTCCAACCACGAACCAAGCGCGTCGATAAATGTTTCAGCTGCGCCAATTCAACTTGCAATTTTCCTTCAAACGACTGCGCCCGTTGCGCGAAAATGTCTAAAATAAGTCCATTTCTATCGACTACACGCACGCCTAAAAAACGTTCTAAATTACGTTCTTGACTGGGTGAAAGCGCGTGATTAAATAAAACTACGTCAGCCTCGAACATTTCAATGGCTGATTTCAATTCATCGAGTTTACCCGTGCCGATAAAGTATTTGGGATCGGGGCGTTGCCGTCCCCCCGTAATAACGTGAACCGGCTCAGTCCCAGCCGATTTTGCTAACTCTTTAAGTTCGGGTAAATTCGCCTGTCCGTGATGAAAAACCATGTGGACTAAAATGGCACGTTCACCTGCATCTGGGCGTTCTGAAACTAAATCTTGCATGATTTTCTAACCATCGTTTTCATCAATATCGCCGCTTAAGCGTACCATTTTGCTCGGAACAATCGTTGAAATCGCATGTTTATACACCATTTGGCTCACAGTATTTTTCAGCATCACAACGTATTGATCGAACGAATCGATTTTGCCTTGCAACTTAATTCCGTTCACTAAAAAAATGGACACGGGCGTGTGTTCTTTTCTAAGAACATTTAGAAAGTTATCTTGTAAATTTTGACTTTTGGACATCCGATTTCTCCTTTGTTATTTTTATTTTTCAAATTAGGGTTTGAACTTCTTTGATTACCTAAGTATAGACCTTGATTTGCATTATACGGTATTCGTGCGAGCTTGAACGTGCAACGTAGCGGCAATAACAGCCACTGGCGCAATCACAATGTTAATAATCGGCAAGGCTTGCCCTAACGTGACTAATCCACCAAAACTCAACGCACTGACAACATTAGTTTTCAAATTTGCTTGTTGTTCAGGAAATAACACACCACAATTTTCTTGTGGATAAGCGAAGTATTCCAACGCTACGCACCACGCACTAAACCCTAGCCAAAGAAGCGGTGCAATTAAATTCACCACAGGAATCACAAACAAAATCAGCAATGGCAAGGTATGTATCATTGAATAATGCAGCCGTTTGAATTCAGCTTGCCAAACCTGTTTTGCGCTGGGTTCAAAAAATTGCGTGAGCGGTGCATCAATTACTTCAAGCGTTTTCGCTGCCAATTTTGCGTAAAACGGCGCGGCAATCAAATTCGCCAACAGCGAAAATGTAAAAAAACCAATAAAACAAAAACTGATAAAAAACAGTGGATAAATAAACCATGTTAGCCAATGTAACCACTGCGGAATCATCTGCTCGACTAAATGATTTAAATACAAAAATCCCAACACCAATGCCATGCTATACAACACTAAGTTAATTAACAGTGGCATCAATACAAACGGACGTAATGGTGGCGAAATTAACAATTTAAAGCCCTTCCACAAATACGAAACCGCGCCAATCATGACTGAAAACTCCGAATACCATTTTCCTGTTGAGAGGGATTTAAAACAATGCCGTTCTCCGTCACAATTGCGTCAATTAACGTTGCAGGTGTGACATCAAAAACGGGATTCCACGCACTGACCAATGAATTCGGCACGTCATAACAAGCCGGTAAAAGTTCACGTGGCTCACGGCATTCGATTTCGATGGTATCGCCATTTTCCAAGCTCCAATCAATCGTCGACGTAGGTGCAACAACCATGAATTTTACGCCGTGTTGTTTTGCCAATGTCGCTAACGAATACGTACCGATTTTATTTGCCGTATCGCCGTTCGCGGCAATTCTATCCGCTCCGACTATAACCCAATCAATCGCTCCCGATTTCATCAGCCACGCTGCTGCTGAATCTGCAATTAACGTTGCGGGAATACCATCTTGCGCGAGTTCCCAAACTGTTAAGCGTGCGCCTTGTAGCCACGGACGAGTTTCGCCTGCGTAGATTTTCAAATGTTGATTTTTCGCCACAGCACTACGAATAACGCCTAACGCTGTGCCATAACCGCCAGTTGCTAAACTTCCCGTGTTGCAATGTGTCATAACACCTTTTGCACTAACCAATAATGTCGCGCCAAAATCGCCCATTTTTTGATTTGCTGCCAAATCGTCAGCGTGAATCGTAATGGCAAGTTCAGTCACCGCATCGACTACGTTTTCATGCGGTTGCGCGAGAACGGCTTTCATTTTGTCCAATGCCCAAAATAAATTTACCGCTGTGGGACGTGATTGCGCCAACGTTTCAATATCTACGGCGACGACGTTGTGCCAATTTGCAGACTGTGAAAAATTCTGTTGCACTGACAAAACTACGCCATACGCTGCCGCAATGCCAATCGCTGGTGCGCCACGAACACGCATGGATTTAATCGCTTCTGCAACACCAGCAGCATCGGTATAGCTATCGTAATGCGTAATTTCTGGCAATTGTCGTTGGTCTAAAACCTCTAAACTGTTGCCTGTCCAAATCAGGGCTTGTGCGGTTGAATTCATCATAATTTTTAAAGTAATGTAAAGTTTTGATTAAAATTTTTGCTTAGTTTAATCGAAAGTTTCAATGAAGCTCTATATTTCCTAACGTAAAAATTGAGCTGATTTTTTTCAGTGACTGTTAGATAATGGCACGCAGCAACTCAATAAGAATAACTACAAAAGGTTTTAAGACTCATGCAGAGACAATCCAGTTTCACCCGCGAAGAATTACTTCAATCCGGTCGTGGCGAATTATACGGACCAGCAAACGCTCAACTTCCTTTACCAAATATGTTGATGATGGATCGAATCACTCATATTTCTGATGAGGGCGGCACCTTTGATAAAGGCGAAATCATTGCAGAACTCGATATTACGCCCGATTTATGGTTTTTTGATTGCCATTTTCAAGGCGATCCCGTTATGCCTGGGTGTTTAGGTTTGGACGCGATGTGGCAGCTTGTTGGCTTTTATTTATGCTGGATGGGCGGTCCTGGAAAAGGACGTGCTTTAGGGGTTGGCGAAGTTAAGTTCACGGGTCAGGTTTTACCTACCAACAAAAAAGTCATTTATCGCGTGAATTTAAAGCGCGTAATTATGCGTAAATTAGTGATGGGGATTGCTGATGCGACGATGGAAGTGGACGGCAAAGTCATTTATGAAGCTACCGATTTGCGCGTAGGCTTATTTACTTCTACAGAAAATTTTTGAGGGCAAAAACAATGAAGCGCGTGGTAGTTACTGGTTTAGGCATTGTCTCTAGCATCGGAAATAATCAACAAGAAGTCGTCGAATCGTTGAAAAATGGACGTTCAGGTATCGTTTTTTCTCAAGTTTACAAAGATATGGGGTTGCGTAGTCATGTGGAAGGCGCAATCAGAATTGAATTAGATAATTTAATTGATAGAAAGGTTCGCCGTTTTATGGGCGATGGCGCGGCATTCAATTATGTCGCTATGCAACAAGCCATTGATGATTCGGGATTAAGCGAAACGGACGTTTCTAATTTTCGTACAGGTTTAGTCATGGGTTCGGGCGGGCCTTCGACCGCAAACGTTGTTGAAGCAGCAGATATTTTGCGCGAAAAGGGTGTGAAACAAGTGGGACCTTATCGCGTGCCACGTGCTATGTCGAGTACAAATACTGCATGTTTAGCGACACCGTTTAAAATCAAAGGCGTGAATTATTCGATTACGTCTGCGTGTGCAACCAGCGCACATTGCATTGGTCATGCGATGGAATTGATTCAAATGGGTAAGCAAGATGTTGTGTTTGCTGGTGGCGGCGAGGAAGTTCATTGGACAATGTCGGTGTTATTCGACGCGATGGGTGCAATGTCTTCAAAATATAACGACACGCCAACCACGGCTTCACGACCTTACGATGAAAGTCGTGACGGGTTTGTCATTTCAGGTGGTGGTGGTGTTTTAGTAGTTGAAGAACTCGAACATGCTAAAGCGCGTGGTGCAAAAATTTACGCAGAACTTGTCGGTTATGGTGCAACATCGGACGGTTATGATATGGTGCAACCTTCTGGCGAAGGCGCAGTGCGTTGTATGCAACAAGCGATGGCAACCGTCGATGGTAAAATTGATTACGTCAACGCGCATGGAACAAGTACCCCCGTCGGTGACACAAAAGAATTAGGTGCATTACGTGAAGTATTTTCTGGTGAAAATGTGCCGTGGGTGAGTTCAACGAAATCATTGACGGGGCATGCGTTGGGCGCAGCGGGGGTGAATGAAGCGATTTATTCATTGCTCATGATGCAAAACAATTTTTTAAGTGCATCGGCAAATATTACTAATTTAGATGCAGGTGCTGAGGGCATCCCCATCGTTCGCGAACGCCAAGACAATGTCACGCTAAACACCATTATGTCTAACAGTTTTGGTTTTGGTGGCACAAATGCGACGCTGATTTTCCAACGTTACAACGGCTAACTGATGACTAACCCTTGTAATTTGTGCAATTCGACGCAGTTTGACGAATTGTCAAACGTTGGAAGAGATGGTGCGTTGCGAACCGTGATTTGTAAAAATTGCGGTTTGGTTTGGAGCGATCCATTCCCAATTGATACCACTGAGTATTATCAAAAAAATTACCGCATTCTTTACAAAGGCACTTACAGC
>JAQTOX010000148.1 GCA_028713055.1 Methylococcales bacterium
AGAAATTCCACGCGGGTGAAGCCGATGTAACCGAAGAGGTTGGTCAATTGGTTAAAGGTTGGTTAGATAGTCACATTCCAGCATTCGATAAACTTTACAGTAGCGTCATCGGTTAATTAGTTTGCCTATTGTGAAATAGCTTGCGAGTTTAAAAGCTCACAAGCTTTTTTGTTTTAACCCACCTCAATTGTTTCAATTGTGCCATCCTCTCGCACTTCCAACCAGGTTCGTCGATTAAGCAAATGTATCAACAGAACCACCGCATGATGTACCGACACAAGTTGCACTTGAACTTGCGTCGATTTGTACAGAACCAACGCTGCCTGCATTGGCTTCTAAATTCGCTGTCCCTACATTGAAATTAGTTTGCTGAGGATTGTTTAAAGATAAAATCATTTGTGAAATTGTTGGACTTACAGATGCGTTTATCATTTTTCATTACCCTTGTGGTTGATTATCAAAATAGAGTTGCAATGATAGCAAATATAAACCTGAATTAGACAATGTTAAATTGATACAATTTCAACCGAATTAGAGCTATCCCGATTAGGGTGAGTTCTTCAGTTTCCTGCAAAGTACAACGAAATGCAGCAATTTTTATATAACTACTTTTTTTCAAGGAGAAATAAATAACATGGCAACTTTAGCTATTATTGGCGGTACGGGTTTGAGTCAACTCACAGCTTTAAACAATGTTCACAGCGAAACTGTTCAGACACCTTATGGTAAACCGTCAGCAGATTTTTTAATTGGTGAAATTCAAAACAAAAGCGTAGTTTTTTTAGCTCGTCATGGTAATCCACACGCCATTCCGCCACATAAAATTAACTACCGCGCCAATTTGTGGGCATTAAAACATTTGGGAATTCAAGACATTATTGCTGTTGCAGCAGTGGGTGGCATTACAGCTGAAATGGTACCCGCACATTTGGCAATTCCCGATCAAATCATTGATTACACTTATTCACGTGAACACACGTTTTTTGATGGCAAAGATGGCAATGTGACACACATTGATTTCACCTACCCATACAGTCAAAAATTACGCGCAGGTTTGATTACCGCAGCGGCATCAGCGAATTTACACGTCAGTCCGATTGGTACGTATGGCTGTACGCAAGGTCCACGGTTGGAAACCGCAGCAGAAATTTCTCGTATGGAACGTGATGGTTGTGATTTAGTAGGAATGACCGGAATGCCCGAAGCAAATTTAGCGAAAGAATTGGGAATAGATTATGCGGCATTAGCAGTGATGGCGAATTGGGGCGCAGGTAAAACGGCAGGCGAAATCACCATGGCAGAAATTGAGGAAAATTTGCATCACGGTATGGCGAATGCCGCGATTTTATTGCAAGCGTTTGTTGCGGCGTATTAGCCAAAATGCCCAACATTTTTCAATTCGCTGAAACCGCATTACATGGAAGTAGCTGCGAACAATTACTTGCGTTAACACACGAAGCACAACAGCTCGCGTTAAATAACAAATTGCATTTTGAATCAGTCACGTCGGCACAATCGATTGAAAATGTGCAGTTCCCTGAACATCCAATTTTGTTATCGCCACGTGAAATGCCAAAACGCAAACTCGGAACGCCTGCTGGGTTGGCAGCGTTTTTTCATGCGATTGCTCACGTTGAATTTGTGGCAATTTATTTGGCATGGGATATTGTTTATCGGTTTCGTGATTTACCAGAAGAATTTTACCGTGATTGGTTACGGGTTGCTGACGAAGAAGCACAACATTTTGAATTATTGCGTGCGAAATTAAAGACGTTTGGCGTTGATTACGGCGAGTTACCCGCGCACAGTGGTTTGTGGGATTTAGCACAAGAAACGGCACATGATATTCTGGTGCGTTTAGCCTTAGTGCCTCGTTGTATGGAAGCACATGGGTTAGATGTCACGCCGCCGTTAATTGAAAAATTTAAACAACTTGGCGACGATGATGCGGTGGCGATTTTGACACGTATTTTGACGGATGAAGTGGGTCACGTTGTATTGGGTTCAAAGTGGTTTAAAGTTTTATGTAATCAACAAAATTTGGACGTTGAAAGTCAGTATCAAACTTTATTGTTAACGTATTACAAAGGCGGTGCGTTGAAAGGTGGATTTAATCGAGAATTACGTTTAATTGCAGGATTTTCTGAAACAGAACTTGATTGGCTCGCTGCTCATAGCCATTAAAAAAATGGCATTTCGCATTCCCAAGGATTGATGTTTGCTATAATGTTTCACACGTTAATAGCTCTCGATGAACAACGTAATCACACTTTGATTTCACTCTTTTATTTTGGTATGTCGCATGACTCAAAAATCTAACTCGTTTACGCCTGACCTTGATTGGACACAAATCCGCGAAACTGCAAAATTGCTTAATTTGTCTGCTGGGCAAGTTGAAGACATGCTGACGACAGCGGATACCTCAGTAAATACGCTGACAGATTCATTCACGTCGATGGTTGAACACATGCAAACTATTTACAATCATTTGCAGGATTTAGAAGATACGCCATCACGTAAAGAGGCATTAAAATGCTGCACCGAAACGAGTGATCGCATTCAAGATTCAATTATTGCGTTTCAGTTTTACGATCGATTGCAGCAATGTTTACATCATGTGACTTCCAATTTAAAAGGTTTATCGTCGTTAGTTGAAAGTCCTGAGCGATTGTACAACCCGTTTGAATGGCACAAGTTTCAAATGGCAATCCGTTCACATTACACGATGGAATCTGAAAAAATTATGTTTGATGCCATTTTGCAAGGCAAAACTATTGAAGAAGCTTTGGCAATTAAAGCCGCTATCGAAGCTGAACAAACCGATGATGACATTGAACTATTTTAATCCCATGACAACACAATCTGCTTTTAGAAAAGCGATTTTAATCGGCGGAGTACTGCCAATTTTCATCACTGGTTGTACCGGTTTAAGTGGCACACAACCGCCAGCACCTGTTTATAGTGGTAATCGTCCGTATGATGCGCCGATGCCGAAACAAACAGGAATTCCCCCTAAAGCAAAAGTCGATGATGTGGTTCAAGTTGCACCATTAGCGGAATTCACGCCAATTGTTGAAGAAGCGATTGAAATGAAAGCAGAACCGATTGTGACACCACCTGTACCTAACACTCCACCTACGATTGATTCTGGAATTCCTAAGGTAATTGAAGTGCCACCACCTTCTCGACGTTTGTTAATGCCTACCGCTCCTGCAGAAACTGGCGTACCGAAATTTGAGCCAAATGCACCTATTGAATTTAAACCGGTTGAATCTAACTCGGCATTATCACCTGCCGTTACCGCGTTAGTCACAGCAGCAAATCAAAGTAGCAAATCTGGCGATGTGGAATCAGCAGCAGCAGCAATTGAACGCGCCATTCGCATTGAACCGCGTAATGGTGAATTACTTTATAAATTGGCAGTGTTGCGGTTAAAGCAATCAAAACCGGTTTTAGCTGAAGATTTAGCGAAAAAAGCTGCATTATTGGCGGGTAAAGATAATGTACTTAAGAAAAACAGTTGGTTGTTAATTGCTCACGCCAAGGAAATGCAAAATGATACTTCTGGTGCTGCCGACGCGCGTACTAAAGCGGCTGGATTTTAAGCAAAAAAAAGGCGACTTAAATTAAATAAAGTCGCCTCGAGGTATTAGGAAGGATATAACACAACTTTAGCTATCAGCTACACAAAAATAGTTAGAAATCTAAAATGTTGGCTCATCATAACAACAAATCCCGTTGGGTAGAATGTGACAAATTGTCGCAGGTACGCCGCCCGCTTTCAATGCTGTTCAAATTACAAAATCAATTTAAACTACTCGCAATCTAACTTTTGCAGTGAGCTTTCATGTTTTCATACGTTTCTTCCAAATCTGAATTAGCCGTCCGGCAAAATTTAAAATGGCTGTTTGTCTTACGTAATTTAATGCTGTTTAGTGAAGCCTTTTTAATTTTCTTATCTACTTACGGGTTATATATTCACTTGCCGCTGCGCCCATTGTGGTGGGTTATTGCCAGTATTGCTGCTATTAACATTTATACTTGGCTACGGTTACAAGATCAGTTGCCCGTCACTACACCAGAAATTTTTTCGCAATTAGTCATGGATGTTATTGCTATTACTGCGTTACTTTATCTAACAGGTGGCGCGTCGAATCCGATTATTTGGGTTTATCTACTACCACTTATGATTACGGCGATTATGTTACCGCCATCGTATGCGTGGTACATGGTGATTCTAACAACCACGATGTATACGATGCTAATGGTATATAACATCCCGTTACCCTCAATTGCACCTCATGTAAATCATGCTACGGATCTTAATTTCTCTGACATGACGAATGTAGAAATGCTTAATCAATTGCACCGACTTAACGACAAAAGTTATTTTAATTTGCATATTTTTGGAATGTGGTTTGGATTTGTATTCAGTGCAGGATTAGTCGCTTTTTTTGTGGTGGAATTGGCGAAAACATTGAAAATACGCGAACGCAGTTTAGCAGAAGCACGTGAAAATGCTTTACGTAATGAACGGGTTGTTGCATTGGGAACATTGGCCGCCAGTGCTGCCCACGATATGGGAACGCCGTTAGGAACGATGGCAATTATCGTGCATGAATTAACGCAAGATTATGCCTATTGCAATCATCCCGATTTATACGAAAAAATGGCAATTATTCAAGACCAAATTAAACGGTGCAAAGAGGCGTTGTCTGTCATGTCAGAATCAGCTGGTGAAATGCGAGCGGAATCGGGTAATGCGATGTTACTAAGTAATTATTTAGATGATGTCATTAAGCAATGGCGAACCCATAAAGTGAGTACGAAATTAAATTTTCTTATCGATTGTGACGTGAATCTGGATGCACAAATTATTGCTGAACGCACCTTAACGCATTCTTTAATTAACATTTTAAATAACGCGGCTGAAGCGACAAATCCAGATTTGGGTATCGAATTTTACGCAACGTGGGACAGATATACAGCGACGTTTAAAATTTGTGACTTTGGAACGGGATTTTCGAAAGACATTATCAAATTTGCCGGACAACAACCCGTTATTAGTAACAAGCATGGTTTGGGCGTAGGTTTATTTTTAAGTTGTTCAACATTGCAACGTTTAGGTGGAAAAATCGAATTCTCGAACAATCCTGAAGGCGGCGCACAAGTTATGATTACCCTACCCTTATTAACCGATGAGACTGAAGATGACTGCTATTGAAACACTCGATAATCCCCGTTTATTGTTAGTCGACGATGATAAAACTTTTTGCATGGTACTGAAAAGCGCGTTAGAAAAACGTCATTACGACGTTTTAGTTGCACATGACGTAGCAGAGGGAATGGCACTTGCGGAACAAAATTTACCCGAATATGCTGTGATTGATTTGCGAATCGGTTTTGAATCGGGATTAGAACTGGTGAAAAAACTGATTTCACTCGATGACAATACACGAATTGTTATGCTAACAGGATTTGCGAGTATTGCGACCGCAGTGGAATCCATTAAATTGGGGGCGACGCATTATCTGACGAAACCAGCGAATGCAGACGAAATTGTCGCTGCTTTACACAAAAATGAAGGCGATTCTTCAACAGCGATTAGCGATGCTCCGTTATCCGTCAAACGATTGGAATGGGAACATTTACAAAAAGTTTTAATGCAACATGACGGTAACGTTTCTGCGGCGGCACGTGCTTTGAATATGCACCGTCGGTC
>JAQTOX010000029.1 GCA_028713055.1 Methylococcales bacterium
TGCTTTTGCAACGCCAACCGCAATTGTGCCGATACCTTCAGACGAAACGAGTTTCACGCCAACTTTCACACGCGCCGCTTTCGCGTCGTGAATCAACTGTCCTAAATCTTCAATCGAATAAGTGTCGTGATGCGGCGGTGGACTGACGAGTTCCACTTTTGGTGTACCACCACGCAATGCTGCGATTTCTACCGATACTTTCATCGCGGGCAATTGTCCACCTTCACCAGGTTTTGCACCTTGCGCGATTTTGATTTCGATTTCTTCAAGCGTTGGGTCAGCTAAATAACCTGTCCAAACACCGAAACGTCCTGAGGCAAATTGTTTGATTTTGCTCGATTTGATACTGTTGAAACGGCTGAAATGTTCACCGCCTTCGCCCGAATTGCTCAAAGCACCAACAATGTTTGTGCCTTGAGCAACCGCTTCGTGCGCTTCGGCAAGCAACGCGCCGTGACTCATCGCACCTGATGCGAGCGTTGCCGTAATTTCGTGTGCAGGTTGAACATCTGACAAACGCAATGGCACGTTGGCGGTTTGAATTGCATTCAAATAATCCGATAACAAACTGCCTGCGGGTACGTTTTCAACGCGCAACGCATCAGCGGCAACATTTAATCCGCATGACACGAGATGAAAATCATCCACAAAACGTTTTTTCAAATGTGCGGCTAAGTTTTGCAAACGCGCTTGGCTGTTATTTTCCGTGAATGCGACTTTGAAAACTTCATCCAATTTTCTAACCGACAAACCACGAATCAAATAATTAACGTTTCCGCGCAAATTTTGTTTACCTAAAATTTTGTCGAAATCGTCAACACTTTCCGCATTCGATACGTCCGCAGGAAAATCCATCACATCACGCAATGCTGCTGGTCGCGCATCACGTTCTTCGTAGAGATTTTTTGCAAAACTGCGATACGCTGGCGTAATGCCAAAATTATCAATTTGCTGCGGCGTGCGTTTTTCGTAGCCTAAATCCAAATAGGCTAAATCACTGGCTTGTGCTGATTTTTCTTGTGGAATATACAAAATCGGCTCGTCAGTCATGTGAATATATTCACGCACCGCCGTGTTGCCGTAAGAATGCCCCGCACCATCTTGACGTTCTTTAAACAAACCTAAGAATGGAATATCTTTTTCGCTTTCGACCGTTAAGGATTTTTGATGCCATTCGGTTGCACTCGCGGCAATATCGCTATAACGCACACCACCTACTGACGAATGAATGTTCGGGAAATACGGATGTAATTTGGGTTCATCGGTGTCTAAATAATTCGACTCGAAAAATTCACCGCCAATATAACTTTCAGCGGTACACAAACCGAATTTGCCCATCGTTTTCATGAGCGATTTTTCTGTGCCTTTTGAGAATTTGTCGAGAGCTTTTTGTTGGTCTGCACCTGAATATTGGGTAATCGCGCGATTGTGAACGCTTAACGAACAAATTGCTGATGCGCCAAATCCTAAAATCGTCGCCACATCGTGCGGACTTGCTGCTTGTCCTGTTTCTGAAATCAGCGATGAATTAAAGCGCAAACCTTGTTGCACCAAACGTTGATTTGCCGCAGCAACCATTAACAACGCAGGGATTGCCGCTTGCGTTTTGCTGACTTGAGCATCGCTTAAAATGATGATGCCGATATTGTTACGCGCCGCTTTTTCGACTTCATCACACACCGAATTGATTGCACGATTCAAAGCATGTTCGTTGCCTTCGGCGTTGTCAAAATCAGGCATATAAAGTGCGTTTAAAGTAATTATTGAAACAGCCGTTTGACGACGAATTTGCTCTAATTGCGTGCGTTGCAAAATCGGACTTTCGATAACGAGTTGTTTGCTGTTTTCTGAAAAGGTCGGTTTTGCGCCTAACGCCACGCGCAACGTCATGCCATCGCTTTCACGAATTGAATCGAGCGGCGGATTAGTTACTTGTGCGAAACGTTGGCTGAAATAACGTGACATCCCGCCTTCGCCGCCAGAAAGTGCATTCGGTGCAAGTCCGTAGCCCATCGCTGAAATGCGTTCCATGCCTGTCGCTAAAATCGGGTCAAGCAAAAAGCGGAAACTTTCTTGGTTAAGCGAATACGCGGTGAAACGTTGGTCAACATTCAATTCGTTTTCGTCGCTGAGTTCGCTTAAATCCACTTTTGGTAAATCTGACAAATTCACGGCACGTTGTTTTAACAATGCCGCGTAATCTTTTTCTTTGGCGAGTTTTGCTAAAACTTGGTGCGAATCATAGGCTTCGCCCGTGCTGTGGTCGAAATAGAGCATTCCGCCTGCTTCGATACGTCCACGTTTTAAAACATCTTGTGGTGGAAAATCAATTTGTCCCGCTTCGGACATCACCGCTAAATAATCACCTGTTTCAACCGAGCGCAACGGACGCAAACCTAAACGGTCTAAACGCGCACCAACACGAATACCATCGTTGAAAATCAACGCCGCAGGACCATCGTTTTTTTCTTCGTATAAACTGAAATATTCAAGCATTGCTCGAACGTCGGGCGAAAGCGTCGTGTCATTTTCCCAAGCTGGCGGCATCATCGCTAAAATCGCTTCAACGATATTTAAATTATCTTCGTTAATGCGACGTGTCAGCGTTTGGTCTAAACGGCTCGAATCCGATTGTCCATTAGGGAAACAAACCGATTTATTATGTTGACGGGCAATCGCGTTTTCGCTGAGACGATTTTTTTTGTCGGTATTCAACTCACCGTTATGCGCCATATAGCGGAACGGTTGCGCCATCATCGTTGCAGGCGCGGTATTCGTTGAAAAACGAGTATGGAAAAATAACGTGCTGATTTCGTGGTCGGTGTCGTACAAATCTTTGAAATACGGAATCACCTCGCCCGAATTCAAACGACCTTTATAAACTTGCGTGCGTGAACTCATTGAAAGCGGGTAAAAACCTGCAAGTTCTGGACGTGTAAAACCTTCGACTTCGATGGTCACTAATGCTTTTTGGACGTGTTTTTCAAATTCGTCGTGCGACGCATTTTGCAAATGCGAAGGACGACCGAAAATAAATTGTTCGATCGGTAATTGGGCTTTGACTGCGGCGGCATTGATAACAGCGTTATCAATAGGTATCACACGGCGGGCAATTAACGGTAAATCGAATTCTGCAAAATGACGTTCAACCAGTTCATTTGCTGCCGAATCATAATGTGCGTGGTCTGCGGGGAAAAAGAAATTTGCCACGCCAAATTGACCAAGTTCTAAATTGGGATTACTGGTGAGTTTGCGGAAAAATTTTAATGACAAATCAATGTTCACGCCCGCGCCATCGCCAACACCTTCCGCACTCATACCGCCACGATGCGGAATTGTGCAGAGTGCTTCGTGCGACTTGACTAACAAATCGTGCGTTTGCAGACTGCGTTTGTGTGTTATAAAACCAACGCCACAACTGTCCTTTGATTGATCTGCATCATAAAGTAGTGATTGTGAATTGCTTGGTTGAGATTGTATTGTCATAAGATTTTAAGCCCGTTTTCTTTTTTGCATTGCTCAGTGGCAAGGCTAAGTATTTGTTTTTAGTTTATTTTATGCGAATGAAAACATCCATGATTCATTCAAATGGCGTGTTACCTACCAACTTGCCACGCAGCTCTAGCGATGACATCGATTTCACGAGTATTAACCCGTTTAGACGTAGAAAAATACTTCACAAGCACGGCAAAGCCTACCGTCTCAAATTTTTATTGCAATCCAAAACATTTGAATTATGAATTACATCGGTAATCCGTACTTTTTGCCTCGAAACTTTCAAGTCGCAGCGCAGAGTATTTTATAGCACTCATGCTGAAAATCAAAAGCATACTAGATGGGTGCTATCTATTTGTACCTAAATTTAAAAATTATTTGTTTACCTTTCTAAAATCTGGCGGATAAATCGGATTATCTAATGACCACAATCCGATGCGTTTGGAACGCGCCGCTTTTTCTAAATCTATCAGCGTTGAATCATGATCATATTGACGATAAACCCACGCAAAACCATTTTTTACCAATGCGATGTTTACATTATTACCATCAACATAAACTGTGCCAACATTTCGACCATATTGGTCAATTGTCTCAACTTCCACACGTGCCGATTGGTTCATAACTAATTTTCGTAAATACTGCCCCGCTTCTTTGCCATACGGTTGCGACCTGCTGCCGAAATGAGAAGTTTCTGGTGCGTCGATTTGTGCAAAACGAATTTTTTCTTTACCAGCATAAGTTTGAATTACGATGGTATCGCCATCTATGACTCTAATCACTTTGCCTGTGATAACCTTGATACTTTTTGCACTCAAAACATGTTGTTCATGTTCTTTGGGCTTTGATTGATTTTCAAATTTAACGACAGTGGCATCAATACCGCACGGTTCTTGTGAATAAATTTGTCGGTTGTCTTGTGTACATTTATAAACTTCTGCGTATAAATTTGTCGAAAAAATAATTAAAACTAATGCAAATAATTTCATAAATTTAGGAGCTTGTCTTTCCAAGCAATCTACCTGTTAGAATTCTGAGTATTTGAAGTTAGTCATTATTTCAAGCACGAGTGATAATAGCTAGTCATTAAGGCAAAACGACTTCCCTCAGAAAACTCGAATATTTTAGCTTAAGGAAATTTCAAAATGAAAGCCATACTGATGACTGCCACAGGTAATAGCAATGTTTTAATTGAACAAGAAATTGCCGAACCTAATTTAACGCAACCCACTGAAATCAAAATTCGTTTACACGCCGCTGGAATAAATCCAGTCGATACCAAAATTCGGCGGGGTGGATTATTTTATCCCAACGCGCCGTTACCCGCCGTTTTAGGTTGTGATGGCGCAGGTGAAATCGTAGAAATCGGTTCGGCGGTATCTCAATTTAAAGTAGGTAATAAAGTCTGGTTTTGTCACGGTGGTTTGGGACGCGAACAGGGAAATTACGCCGAATACACCGTTATCGATCAGCGTTGGATAAGTTTAATGCCGCGAACGCTCGATTTTCAAACCGCTGCCGCTGCGCCGTTAGTTTTAATTACGGCGTGGGGCGCATTGTTTGAACGGGGTGATTTGCAAGCCGGACAAACCGTGCTAATTCACGCAGGAGCGGGAGGTGTTGGTCATGTTGCGATTCAATTAGCAAAAATTGCTGGCGCACGTGTAATTACTACGGTGAGTTCAATCGAGAAAGCCGCTTTTGCAAAATTACTCGGTGCAGATGAAGTTATTTTTTACAATCAAACCGATGTTGCTGCCGAAGTAAATCGTGTAACCGCAAATCATGGCGCGAATTTAGTATTAGATACCGTTGGTGCAGACGTTTTCAAAGCCAGTATTCCTTGTACCGCGCATTTTGGGCGAATTGTGACGTTACTCGATGCGTCAAATTTAGATTTAAGCGAAGCACGAATGCGGAATCTGTTAATCGGATTTGAATTGATGCTCACGCCGATGTTGCGAGATTTGCACGCCGCTCGAAAACAACACGTTACCTTACTCAAACAATGTGCAACATACATTGATGCGGGAAAATTAAAAATTCACGTTAGCCAAGTGTTACCCTTAGCAGAAGCAAAAACCGCGCATGACCTTATTGAAACCGGTCACACGATGGGCAAACTCGTTCTTTCTATTTAACTTTCAAAAGATTTTATGACACTCGATTTTTTAGACAAAAAACACACTATCGCTGGTGCGGGTTTTAACCGCTGGCTCATGCCACCAGCGGCATTAGCGATTCATTTATGTATTGGCATGGCGTATGGCTTTTCGGTATTTTGGCTCCCACTTTCCAAAGCCATTGGCATTAAACAAAGTATTGCTTGTCCAACGGACGTTGGTTTTTTTGCTGAATTATTTATCACGACGTGCGACTGGAAAATTTCAACGCTCGGTTGGATGTACACGTTATTTTTCGTATTTTTGGGTTCATCCGCAGCCGTGTGGGGCGGCTGGTTAGAACACGTCGGACCACGTCGCGCAGGTGTTGTTAGTGCTTTATGCTGGTGTGGTGGCATGTTGTTGTCTGCTCTCGGAATTTACACCCTCCAATTTTGGTTAATGCTACTCGGTTCAGGTGTAATCGGCGGTATCGGTTTGGGTCTGGGTTATATTTCACCTGTATCGATGTTGATTAAATGGTTTCCTGATCGTCGCGGCATGGCGACAGGTATGGCAATTATGGGTTTTGGTGGTGGTGCGATGATTGGCTCACCGTTAGCGACATTACTCATGGGACATTTTGCAAATGAAACGAATGTCGGTGTTATGCAAACCTTCATTGCGATGGCAGGTATTTATTTTGTATTCATGATGGCGGGTGCGATGACATACCGTTTGCCAGTTTCAGGATGGCATCCCATCGGCTGGATTGCACCCGATTTAACACAAAACAAAATGGTCACGCCCCACCACGTTCACGTTAAAAATGTGTTCAAAATTAAACAATTTTGGTTGTTGTGGGGAGCGTTGTGTATGAACGTGAGCGCAGGAATTGGTGTAATCGGAATGTCATCGCCGATGCTGCAAGAAGTTTTCGGTGGACAATTGATAGGGTTGACAAAAACATACAGCGAATTAGATAAACCTGAACTCGCCACGATTGCCACAGTTGCCGCTGGTTTTACGGCGTTATTAAGTTTGTTCAATATCGGAGGACGATTTTTCTGGGGTAGTTTGTCTGATAAATTAGGACGTAAAGTAACATTCATGGTGTTTTTCGTTGTAGGTAGCGCGTTGTACTTAAGCGTTTCAGGTAGCGCAATGGCAGGTAATAAATTGTTATTTGTTGCGGCATTGTGTTTGATTCTAAGTATGTACGGCGGCGCGTTTGCGACAGTTCCTGCATATTTAGCTGATTTATTCGGCACACAGATGGTTGGCGCAATTCATGGACGATTACTTACAGCGTGGGCAACGGCGGGCGTTTTAGGTCCTGTGATTGTGAATTATATGCGTGACTATCAACTCGGTTTAGGCATTCCACGCGAACAAGTTTATAACCAAACCATGTGGATTTTAGCGGGATTGCTGATTGTCGGATTGATTTGTAATCTATTGATTCGTCCCGTGGATGAAAAATGGTTTATGTCAGCAGATGAATTTGTGAAAGAAAAACGTTTAATGGAAGACCACATTCATGAAGAAGAAGTCAGCGCGGATGAAACCGATGATATGGTGAATTCAACGCCGTTATTTTTAGTCTGTACGGCGTGGTTAATTGTAGGCATTCCGCTGGTGTGGGGCGTTTATAAAACGCTAATGAACGTCAGCAAATTTTTCGTATAAGCGGTAAATTTTGAGCGATGCAAACAGCGTCGCTCATTTGCATTATAAAAAAGTCCAATTAGAAAAACAGGCAGCTTGTCCGTGATAAGTTCCTTTTTCATCCACTAAATTCCAAACTACCGCCTCGCTAATTTTAAATCGCTTACCCGTTTTAGAAATTCGAATACCTTGATAATTTTTGATAAATCCTTGTGTGTTAACTTGTGCCAATAATTCAGCGCGTGCGGATTGATTGATAGGTTCAGCAGATAATCGGGACGGCAACATAATCAATTCTTGCCAATCGAATTCAAACAGCCTTAACGCTTGTGCATTAGCATAGTTGAATAACGGATCTGCCTCATTATTGTGTGAAAGCAGCGCAAAAGGGGCGTTGAATAATCGTTCAGCTAAAGGGATGTTTTCAATATCATCAACTAATAGCGAATAACCTAATAACTTTTGATAACTATCCGCAATCAATGCGGCATGTTGCGCTAAAAAATAATTTTCGGCGGACGGTAGTGTTAAATTTTCCATGTGCAATTCCAAAATGATACAAGCGTCAATTATAATCAAAGCTAATGGTAACTTTAACTTTAACTTTAACTTTAACTTTAACTTTAACTTTCAATTTTCAAGGTCACAATTTTATGGAATTAGTCTTTCACGATGTAATCTGCTCATTAAGTGCATCGCTCGATTTAGTGGGCGTGACAGAGGTGCATCACGGTAAACGTGTAGCGTTAATGGCGGCAAGTATCGCAAAAAAGTTGGGCTGGGATGAAGAAACTGAATTAGGCATGCTTTATGCCGGAATGTTACATGATTGCGGTGTATCAAATACCGAAGAACATAATCATCTCCTTTCGGAACTTGAATGGGAGGACGTTCAAGCACATTGCGTGCGGGGGTATCGTTATTTAAGCGATTGTCCAGTCTTTGAAAGATACGCGCCTTGGATTTTGTATCACCACACACATTGGAACGTGCTGAAAGATTTAAATTTGCGTGAAGAGGATAAATTAGCGGCAAATTTGATATTTATGGCTGATCGGATTGATTTTTTACAAGCAGATTATGTGAATTTTGATCGCCACGACAGCGATATTCTGCTTGAAAAAGGTCATATCATGGAAAAGATAAAAAACCTTCGTGACACATTTTTCGCGCCACAGCTTGTTGATGTCTTTTTGGAAATGGGCAATAAGGAATCATTTTGGCTAGTCATGGATTCCGCTTATATCAATGACTCGGTACGTGTTTATGCCCCATTTTCAAAACATAAAACCGCTAGCTTTCCCATGTTGATGAGTATTGCCACGCTGTTTTCTAAAGTGATTGACGCGAAAAGTCATTACACCAAAGAACATTCTAAATACGTAGCGGTGTTAGCGCGATATTTAGCCAAAAAAATGGGATTAGGTAAAGAAGAGCAGCAACATATCGAATTAGCGGGAATGCTACATGATTTAGGAAAATTGCGTGTGCCGGATTATATTTTGAACAAGCCAACGCCTCTCAGCGAAAGTGAACGGGCGTGTATGTTGCGTCATAGTTTCGACACTATGCAGATATTAAAATCGGTATTCCCGCACACCAAAATTGCCGAGTGGGCGGGTTATCATCATGAAAATGTGATTGGCGATGGTTATCCTTTTCGTCTTAAAGGCGCGGAATTAGATTTGGGGGCGCGCATTGTGGCGGTTGCCGATGTCTTTCAAGCTTTAGTTCAAAATCGTCCGTATCGTGGCTCACTGAATTTACAAAAAATCAAAGCCATCATGGATGACATGGTTCTAAATGGTAAACTCGACAAAAATATCGTGGCGATATTAGAACAAAATCATGAGTCTTGTTATCACCTTGCTCAATCACCTGTGCTAATTCAACCATTGGATTCAGCTGCGTAAATTCATAATTGCCCATCCTTGCGTTTCTGCAAAATGGCGTAGGGTGTCATCGGGATTGACGGCAACTGGATTATCTACCAATTTCAACAACGGCAAATCATTGTGTGAATCACTGTAAAAATAACTATCTTTTAATGATTCACCTGTTTTTGCCAACCATTCGTTTAATAGCGTTACTTTCCCTGCTTGAAAACACGGTATGCCAATAATTTCACCCGTGTAACTGCCATCAATCAATTCGGGGGTCGTCGCAATTAAATTTTCAATGCCATACATTTCAACAATCGGCGCGGTAATAAAACGATTTGTTGCTGTAATCACTAATAATGTGTGACCTAACGCACGATGTTTGTCGACTAATTCAGCTGCTGCTTTGAGGAAAATGGGTGGAATTACCTCGGCTAAAAATTGTTTGCGCCAAGCGTGTAATTGCTCAATCGGATGATCGGCAAGTGGTTTCAACGCAAAGCGCAAAAATGCCACCATATCTAACGTACCTTGTCGATAATCTTCGTAAAATTTGGCGTTAATTTGCTCATAAATCGTGCGATCGACAATGCCCTGATCGACTAAAAATTGTCCCCATAAATAATCGCTATCATCAGCGATTAACGTGTTGTCTAAATCAAAAATCGCTAAAGCCATAAATCTTGCCCATAAAAGTATTAAAAGAAAACCGCACTATGGTATATGCCATTTTTTTGTGGAACAATGCTGACATTATAGAACGTCTGACCACGCTGTCATTCTAGCATACACGCCATTTTAAACAGTGGGCAGGCAGCAAACAAACAGGTTATTTTTAGCATGATAGACTCAAAAGGATACCGCCCAAATGTGGGAATCATCCTTTGCAATGACGAGGGTCGCGTGTTTTGGGCAAAACGAGTAGGGGTGAATTCATGGCAATTTCCGCAAGGCGGCATCAATCCAAATGAAGACCCAGAAACCGCGATGTATCGAGAATTGTGGGAGGAAACCGGCTTACAGCAACATCACGTTCAACTCTTAGGACGCACCCGATATTGGTTGCGCTATCAATTGCCCGAACGCTATGTTCGCAAACATTCATTGCCCTTATGTATTGGGCAAAAGCAGATTTGGTTTTTGTTGCGTTTGGTAACATCCGAATCTAATGTACATTTTGACCATTGTGTAAATCCCGAATTCGACGGATGGCGATGGGTGGATTATTGGGAACCCCTCAAAGACGTTGTGTATTTCAAACGTAGGGTATATCACAAAGCAATGGGCGAACTGGGCGAAATTCTAACGCTTGAAACTGTACCCATAAATTCAGCAGGTTATTTAACCAAAGCGCGTGAATGGTGGTGAAACTCGTTATTTCCATCTAAATCAAAAAATTTGGGTGGAAAATTTCACACGTTCGATTAAACCAAGAGCTTCAAATTCAGATTTGAAAATCGAGCCTTCCCCGTTAATAAAAACAAACCCATTTTTGAGCAAATCGATTTTAATTTGTTCGCCGTATTTGGCAAATAATTGTCTGATTTTTTCTTCACGGGGAATAGGTTTTGTGGTTTGTTTTTATAGGTCTGCAAGGCGCGATGTGTCTAATTCACCTGCGCTTGACTTGTTAATTAACGCATTTAAATACGCCAACGGTGATTTAATGCTGCCTTTCTTCAATGCCACTTTCAACATCATCAAAATAATTAACTGCGTAGCGAGCGGGATTTTAGAAAGTGATTTTTGAGCAATGACTTTTTGTTGCGGATTGAATTCGGCAATATCGATTTCAATTTCAGAATATCGAATTGGCTCAACAATCGTTGAAATAGGTGTTGTAGCGATTTCTGAGTACCGATTTTCAGCAAAAACTGTCGCCACATCGTCTGTTGTTTTTTCTTTTTTTGTTACAGATTGTTCAATCTTTACTAAAGATTCTTCAGTACTTGTTAAAGCGTGGCATATCTTGCCGTGTGACTTTTTGCCATGAGCTGATTTTACTGGGTTTTGAGCCACGTCAGACACGCAAATAAACCAATCAGTAAAACCCGAACTTTTACGTTCATAACGCGCAATGCCTAAATTTTGCAATGTTTCGAGAGCCTTATAAACAGTGCGAACACACAAGTTAACCGCATTCGCAATGTCTTGAGCGCGTAATTTCCACGTTGTCGGTTTGGTCAGCAAATAATTCAACACCGCACTGTCACGCGGTTTTAAATTCTCAAAATTGCGATTGAAATCAAAAAGGAAGTTGGGAAGGGTGGTGAAGTTTTCTGTGCAGATAGGACGCACGATGTTTGCAGTTGTCATGTTAATCCAAATTGAATAAAGACCCGAACAACACGCTGCTAAACGTGGGTGACGGGCTGAGTTAAGGGTTAGCAGAGCGGTCAATAAGGAAACCCGCCAAGCCTTTCGGCTTCCCTCAACCCAGTTCGTCATAACAAATTTTGAACTAGATTTGGGCTTATTGAAGGAGCTGCTAAACTCGTTTTTGCTATTGCTAGCAAGGGCGCAAAGAATAGTGTTTAACAGTTAAAAGGTCAATGTTTGTGGCTAAATTTGATTAAAGCACATCCCACTGCGGCTATCGCCGCTCCCCCTTCGAAGGGGGAAAACCATTAAAATCAAAAGCAGTTGCTTTTTAATCTTTTGCCCCCTTTGAAGGGGGCAGCCTGAAAGGCTGGGGGATGTGCTTGAAACTTACCATTTCAACCACTGCGTAACATCAAATCATCGACATCGACACAAACTAAAAAAAATATTTAAAGTTTTGATTTGATGTGTCGATAACCCTAGCATGGACTTATTTGCGACTAAACTCTAAGTTTGCAAGTTAAGCGTCATGTTTAAGTTGGTATGAAACTAACTTATTATTTTTTCTTTCTATTTCCGAGGATGCAAAAATGGCCACAGCACCAAAATTTAGTACAACGACTGATGTCGCTAACATGTTACCTTCAGATTTTGCGAAATTGACACCTGCCGACTTAGCGTTTCTTAATAAAGCGCAATCACAAGTGTTGACTGCGGATCAAGTCGCTACGTTGACCGACAAAACAGTCGTTGCGATTAAGGATCAATTGAAAAACATTGATTCAAGTGTACTTGCGTCGCTCCCAAAAATAGCGGTTGCTGCTGTACCAGTGTCAAGTTTTACGACGGGTCAAGTCGCAAATTTAACACTTGATCAATTTTCGGCATTAACTTCTGCACAGGTTGGCGCATTAACTAAAAATCAATTGGCAGTTTTAGATGCTGAGCACACCACTGCGATTCCTAGTGCTGCATTGCCTGCGTTAGTAGTTAAAAATTTGAGTTCAACTGTTTTCAGTCAGTTAAGTGCTGATCAAATTTCAAAATTGACTCCTGCTCAAATCAGCACATTGGGTGCTACACAATTGGTAGGTTTGACTATTGAACAAGCGAACGCATTAACACCAACACAAGCTAATGCTTTCAGCTCATTGACTTCATTGACTGTTGATGTTGTGCCAAATTTAGATGTGAAATTTGTTGCGGCTATTCCTTCAACGGCTTTTGGTGCGTTGACAACGGCTCAGTTACAAGCATTAACCACTGACCAAATGGGTTCGATTACTTCGGCGCAAGTCAGCAAATTGACTGCGGCAAAAGTAGCGGCGTTGGAAGCAGAAGATGTAGCTAACATCAATTTGAATGCAATAGCGGGTTTTAACAAATCTAATATTGTTAGTTTGAATGTAGCCAACTTAACCAATGATGAATTTATCGCATTGAAACCTACTCAGATTGCTATGTTGCCTACTGCTTCAATCGCGGCAATTACTTCTGACACGTCACCATTGTTGACTGCAGCGGATACCGCTTTATTGACAGCATCACAAGTTGCGGCAATTACGACTTCTGCATTAGCTGCTATTGATCCTACTGCAATTAGTGGACTTTCTGTTAAAGGCATTGCAGGCTTGACTGCATCGGCTCAAATTGCGGCATTAACGTCAGAACAAGTCGGTGCATTGACTTCAATTCAAACGAAAGTGTTAACTTCATCTCAAGTCGCTGCAATCGAATCAGGTGACGTATTAGCATTGCAACCGCTAGCTATCAAAGCACTTCAATCTGCAACGATTAGCTCATTGGTATCAACTGCATTTGCGTCAATGGATGCGACACAAATCGCGGCATTCACCACAGCACAAGCCAGTAAGTTGAGTGTAGATCAATTATCTACGTTTGGAGCAGATCAAGCAGCAGCATTATTGCCTGCACAAGTGTTGAAATTAACATCTACTCAAGCGACTGCTTTGAGTACGACTGCAATTGCGGCATTAGATCCTAGCGTTATCAAAAATTTGAATGTAAAAGATTTCGCGTCATCTGACATTGCGGCATTAACGTCAGACCAAACTGTGAACTTTACCTCGGCTCAAATTTCTGGTTTCGCAACGTCAGGTGGTGCATTGTTGGGATTGACCGCAAGTCAACTTGAGGCCATTAAACCTTCTGCATTCAAAGTAATTAACAAAGCTGTGATTGCTGATTTATCTGCAACTGCCGCTGTGTCTGGTTTGACTTCTACACAGTTGGCAGCGTTATCAACAGCGAATGGCAACCAATTGGAATCGTTCTCACCTCATCAAGTGACAAATTTCTCAGGCGATGCTAAAGCATGGGTCAACAAAAAATTTGTAACCATTGAAAGTACGTCTACTTCAACGGGTGGTATCGAAACTTCAGGTACGATTGCAGGTACAACAGCGGCTGAAACTATTACCGGCAGTTCAAGTGGTGATACGTTTGACGGCGGTGGTACAGCGGCAGACAGCATCTTTGGTGGTGCAGGTAACGATACTTTCACGTTCGAATTGACTACTGACACCTTAGACGGTGGTGATGGCACTGCGGATACGTTGGCAATTACTAGAGCGTTCTCTGGTTCGACGGATGCGTTGATTACGAACATTGAGAAAGTCACCGTCACTGCGTCTACTGCGTTAACTGTTGATTTAACCACTCAAACTGAAGGTTTCACAATTACCGCCTCAGGCGCAAGTGGTCAAACCATTACGGGTTCAGCAGGTGCGGATAGTATTATCGGTACTGGCGTTACAGATAGTTTAGTAGGCGGTGCTGGCGACGATACGATTACTGGCGGTTTAGGTTCTGATAACCTCACTGGTGGTGCAGATGCTGATACTTTTGTAATTGCAGCAGCGGACACTGTAACGGATACCATTACTGATTTCGGTTATGGGGCGGATACTTTCAGCGGTGCATATACGGCAGCAGGTAAATTGGCTGTCACGATGTATGCAAGTGGTGCAACCGCTTTGAATTTGGCAACTGCATTAGCCACAAACGGTACAGTGAGCGTTACTGGTGGCGCAGCAGCAGATACCATCACAGGTGGTGCGGGTGCAGATACTTTCGCGAATTTGGGTACTGGCGATAGCGTCAACGGCGGTGTAGGTTTAGATACATTTACATTTGCAGCAGCTATTACTTCTGGAACAATAGTCGGTGGTACAGGAGCTGACATCGTGACATTAGCCGGCTCTACAACTAATGTTCTTGCTATCAATGATTCTGATGGTATTTCAGTCACAGGCGGAACAGGTATTGATACACTTGAATTTACTACCCCATTGGTTGCAACGACGATTGCCGGTAACGGTGGCGTGGACGTAATCACATTGGATGGTGCTACTAATACAGTTACTGTCACCAACGCCGCATTCAGTCTTACTGGTGGTACAGGTATTGATGCGATTACTTTGGGAGCGACTGCAACGGGTGCTGTTATCAACACAGGTACAGGGGCAGATACTCTTGCGCTATCTACTGGTGCAAACTCCTCTGTAAACATTACTGATAGCGATGGTATTTATGTCACTGGTAACACCGGTATTGATACAATTACCTTTGCGGCAGCCGTTACCGCAACGACTGTAGCTGGTGCTGCGAGTGCCGACGTAATCACTTTGGGTAATTTCACAAACGCTTTAACCATTGCTGACGCTGATTTAGGTGTGGTAACGGGTGGTACAGGTGTTGATACCATTACTTTTGCAACGGCACTGACCAGTGCAACGATTGCAAATAGTGTTGGTGCGGACGTTATCGCTTTAGCTAATGGCACAAATGCAATCAGTATTGCAGATACCACTATTTCAGTGACCGGTGGTACAGGTGCCGATACAGTTACGTTTACTAACGCAGCGGCTTTATCTGCTGTTACTGTGAATGGTGGAACGGCTGCAGGTGATAGTATTGCAGCAGTGGGTGCTTTCGCTAACGTGGCAACTTTCCAAGACATGGATACATTGACACTTGGTGTTGGTACTTCTGGTTCTGTGTATACCGTTACAGGTACAACAGTAACTACTGTCGCACCAGGTGTTGGCACACAAACTATCACAAGTACAAGTTCTGCTCTGACGACTATTTCGGCGCCTGCTGTAGCAACAACATCAATTGTAACGGGTGCTTCAACGGGTGCTTATAACATTACTCAAGATGCTACCAACCTGACTACTATCGACGCAACTTCTAGTACGGCCGGCGCGTTGACTATTGTCCAAGCAGCAAAAAATCTTAGCATTGAGGAAGGTACTTCTAATACGTCAGCTGTTGCTGTAAGTGGTGGTAACGCCGCGAATACGATCACAGTGGGTGCTACAACACCATCGACGGTTGCACATACTTTCACGAGTACAGCAGCGGGCGCAGTTACCTATACATCTGCTGCGGGCGCACAAACGGTCACAACAGCTGGTATTGGCGATACTATTTCTACGGGTTCTGGTGCAGATGTTATTAGCACTGGTGCCGGTTCAGATACCATCAATGGGGGTGCTGATGCCGATACGATTACTGGCGGGGTTGCTGCTGATTCAATGACAGGTGGTACAGGTTCAGATACATTTATCGAAGGTGCAACGGACAGTGTTTCTGCATCTGCAAATGTTATCTCAAATGGTGCGTCAACAACATCGGTTGATAGTTTGGATACTTTTACCTTCGGTGCTGCGAACGTAGTTGACATAATCACTGACTTTACCTCTTCTGATTATCTTGATGTTACGACAGCTGGAACAACTTATACAACGTTGAATAATACTCTTGCTTCAGCCAGTTTGGTCGCAAACACCCATTACTACATACAAGGTACTTACGCTGCGAATGTGTTTACTGTTGATACTTCTGCAACATCGGCGACTACTAACTATGCAACATTAGTAGTTGCTGATGCGTCAGCAGCAACACTTGCTGCACAAACAAGTATTGTTATTTTGGTAGGAACAGTAGCGACAGATTTATCGTCGGCTAACTTCGTTTAATTTGTAATCTTGTAAAGCGGGCAGCTGTTTTGCCCGTTTGACGTGATAAAAAGCCCTGCCGCTGCGAAGTGGTGGGGCTTTTTTGTTGTGGTATGCTTTATGCTGTTTTTTTATGATGGACTCTTATAATTACCTACTCCAACCTATTGAAAATTATGACTGACGATTTACACAAAGCACTACAACATCATCGCGCGGGTGAATTAGGACAAGCCGAACAACTCTATCGTGCTATTTTACAAACGCAACCGAACCATCCCGATGCAAATCACAATTTAGGCGTGATTGCCGTCACCGTGAATAAACCAGAAATGGCGTTGTCATTTTTTAAGCTAGCGTTAGAAATAAATCCAAATCAAGCGCAATTTTGGTTGAGTTATATCGACGCGCTAATTAAAACTGGAGCGTTTGATTTGGCAAAAACGATATTAGAAAAAGGAATAAAAAATTACGGGTTGCAAGGAAAGGCTGTAGATTCCATGACGGAACAGTTGAAAAAAATAGAAAAACAAAATATTGAAAATCAGCCTGACTCTAATGAATTGCCACAAATTTCTTCATTACTCGTCGAAAAAAATAGCAGAAAATCGAAGCCATCGAAATTAGATAAAAAGATTGCCAAAAACAGAGGTCAACTTCCTACGCCTCAAGAGATAAATATACTAATCACTTTATTTAATAGTGGGCAGTACACTGAAACGTTGGCTCTTGCCAAAGATATGACAATACGTTTTCCTCAACATATATTGGGCTGGAAAATGCTGGGAACTGTACTCAACAAAATGGATAGAAATACTGATGCGGTAATACCTATGCAAAAAGCGATAGCATTATCACCACGCGATCTTCAAGCACACAACAACCTTGGCGTTATTTTTAAACAACTGGGACATTTCGACAAGGCAAAAATCGCTTATCAAAAAGCATTACAAATCAATCCGAATTTTGCAGATGCACATAACAATTTGGGCGTTGTCCTTGTAGAACTAAACTGTTTAGAGAAGGCTATTGCCAGTTATGAAAAAGCACTACAAATCAATCCAGATTCCGTGGACATACTAAATAACCTCAGTGTTGCTTTTATGAAAAATGGGAATCTAAGCGGAGCCGAGGCAATTTATCGGCAACTACTGCAACTTGTACCCAATCATGTTGTAGCATACAACGATCTTGCCGCTGTACTGTTTAAATTGCATCGATTAGACGAAGCGGAAACTGTTTGTCGCCAAGCACTGCATATCAACCCGAATTTTGCTGAAGCTCATAACAATCTAGGTATTATTCTTAGAGGATTATTTCGTTTAGACGAAGCTGAATCGAGTTACCGACAAGCATTGAATATCAACCCAAATTATGCTGATGCACATTATAATTTGGGCAATGTCTTGATAAGGTTATTTTGTTTAGATGAAGCTGAATCGAGTTACCGACAAGCATTAAATATCAAATCGAATTATGCCGAGGCATGTGCTAGCCTCGGCGTAATTCTCCAAGGTAAGAGATGCCTAAATGAAGCAAGAACGCTCTTGCAGCGTGGAGTAGAAATTAAGCCAGATGATGCCGACACACATTACAACTTAGCTGTTGTACTCGGAGAATTAGGATTTTTAGACGAAAGCGCGGAGAGCTATCGACAAGCGTTAGAAGTTAAATCTCATCACGAAAAAGCACTCGGTAACTTGCTCTTCGCTCTTAATTACCACCCCGATAAAACTGGTGAGGAAATATTTGATGTTTACCGAGAATACGACACTAAACTTGGGTTGCCCTATCGAAGTGAATGGCAATCCCACAACAACAGTCGTGAAGTAAACCGTCGTCTGAAAATAGGTTATGTCTCAGCAGATTTTAAAAAGCATTCCGTACAATATTTTTTAGAACCACTCTTAGCACATCATGATAAAAATAGTTTTGAGACATACGCTTACGCTTTTTTAGAAAAGGAAGATGACGTTACCGCTCGTTATAAGAAATATATAGACCATTGGATACCTATTATGGGTATGAGTGATGCCAATCTTGCTGAACAAATTCGTGCCGATGGTATTGATATTTTGGTGGAACTGGCTGGGCATACCAATCACAACAGATTAGGGGTATTTGCACGCAAGCCCGCTCCTGTATCTCTATCGTGGTTGGGGTATGGTTACACTACGGGATTATCCGCTATTGATTATATCCTTATGGATGAAACGTCTATCCCTGAAGGCAGCGAACACTTGTTTTCAGAAAAACCTTGGCGATTGGAAACGCCAAGTTATGTTTATAGACGGGCGGACGGCATGGGCGATTGTAATACGTTGCCTGCAATAAAAAATGGGTATGTTACTTTTGGAACCATCAGTCGTGGCGTAAGGATAAATTATCGTGTCATCCGAGTTTGGGCGCAGATATTAAAACGTGTAAAAAACGCTCGATTAGTGGTTGATAGCAGAGATTTTCGAGAACCGTACACACAAAATCTTTTGATAGAAAAATTTGTAGCTCACGGAATAGATCGTGAGCAATTAGTGATTGGTTTTCATAGTCCTGTATGGGATGTTTTGCGAGGGTTAGACATTAGTTTAGATTGCTTTCCGCATAATTCAGGAACGACATTATTTGAAACACTTTACATGGGAATTCCATACGTTACGCTTGCAGATAGACCAAGTGTTGGCAGACTAGGAAGTTCTATTTTGACAGGTTTGGGACATCCAGAATGGATTGCCCAAACAGAAGAGGAATACATAGAAAAAGCGGTGGTGCTGACTAACGATTTACCAAAATTAGCAGAATTGAGAACGGGCTTACGTCAAAAAATGCAATTGAGTCCATTGATGGATGAGCCTGCATTTACACGCAAAATGGAAAAAGCTTATCAAGAGATGTTTGAAATCTGGGGAAAAGGAGCTGCAACTTGAAAGCTATTATTTTAGCAGGTGGTCTAGGAACACGAATTAGCGAAGAATCATCGGTTCGTCCTAAACCAATGATAGAAATCGGTGGTCGTCCGATTCTTTGGCATATTATGAAAATCTATTCAGCGCATGGCATCAATGACTTTGTGGTTTGCTGCGGTTATAAAGGCTATGTGATTAAAGAGTATTTTGCTAATTATTTTCTACACATGTCGGATGTTACTTTTGACATGAAAAATAATCGTATGGAAGTTCACGAACAGCACGCCGAACCATGGCGAGTTACATTGGTCGACACGGGTGATGATTCAATGACAGGTGGTCGTTTAAAACGTGTGGCAAGTCATGTTAGTGGGGAAGATGCTTTCTTTTTTACTTATGGTGATGGTGTTGCAAACGTTGATATTACCGCGTTATTAGCATTTCATAGAGCGCACGGAAAATTAGCCACACTTACTGCTGTGCAACCTGCTGGACGTTATGGTGCATTGGCGATGAGTAAGAATAATGTAGTTAACGGATTTATAGAAAAACCCCAAGGCGATGGTGGTTGGATTAACGGCGGTTTTTTTGTGTTATCTCCGAGCTGTCTTGATTTGATAGGCGATGATGCGACTTCATGGGAAGGTGAGCCATTGGATAATCTTGTAATAGATAGGCAACTTATGGCATATCAACATCATGGATTTTGGCAACCCATGGACACATTACGCGATAAGAACCATTTAGAAGAACTTTGGAATTCTAACAAAGCACCTTGGAAAATATGGTAATGCAAATAACATCAGAATTTTGGCGTAACAAACGAGTATTACTTACTGGACATACGGGATTTAAAGGCACGTGGCTAGCACTTTGGTTACAACGGTTAGGTGCAAACGTTACTGGTGTGAGCCTAAATCCGATTACAACGCCAAATTTATTTACGCTAGCACGGATTGCAGAGGAACTAGATAGTCGTTTTTGTGATGTTCGGGACTATGAAAAACTAAAAAGTATTGTTGACCAAGTACAGCCTGAAATTGTATTTCATTTAGCCGCACAGCCTTTGGTACGAAACAGTTATCATGATCCACTAACAAATTTTTCAACCAATGTCATGGGAACGACAAATTTACTCGAATCATTACGCAATTTAGATTCTGTGAATGTAGCTGTCATTGTAACTACCGACAAAGTCTACCGAAATTTTGAACATTCTTATCCTTACCGTGAAACAGACGAGTTAGGTGGTCATGATCCCTATAGTGCAAGTAAAGCGGCATCAGAAATAGTCGTTGCCAGTTATCGAAATGCGTTTCTTGCTACGCAAGGGGTGGCTGTAGCAACAGCGCGGGCAGGAAATGTCATTGGCGGTGGTGATTGGTCTGAAGATCGGTTAATTCCAGATGCTGTGCGGGCATGGCAAAAAGATAAGCCATTAAAAATTCGAAATCCCAATGCTATTCGACCTTGGCAACATGTTTTGGAGCCGCTTGCTGGTTATTTACAACTCGTTGAAAAATTATGGACAAATCCTGAACTTGCCGGTGCATTTAACTTTGGATCAGAAACAAGTGAAATAGCAACTGTAGGTAAAGTTGTGGAATTGGCGAAAATTTCTTACGGTGGTGACGTGATTTATCACGATACGGAAGATAATTTGCATGAAGCAGGGATTCTGACACTTGAAATTGTTAAAGCTCGATTGTTGTTAGGATTTACGCCAAGATGGGGATTAACTGAAACAGTAAATCGCACGATGAGTTGGTATCAACGTCAATATAAAGGCGGGGATGCAAGGTCGCTTTGTTTGGCTGAAATTTCTGATTACGAAACTATTTTATGAGAAGTTTTATGGTCACGGATTTACCGTTAAGCGGACTTAAACTTATCGAACGACAATATTTGAGCGATTCGCGTGGTTTTTTTTCCCGTATTTTTTGCGCTGAAGAATTAGCGATTGTTGGTTGGATAAAATCAATTGCTCAAATTAACCATACTTACACAGCTAAACGTGGAACAGTTCGTGGTCTGCACTTTCAACATCAACCCCATGCCGAAATGAAATTGGTGAGTTGTGTTTGTGGCGAGGTATGGGATATAGCCATCGATGTGCGTGCGAATTCACCTACTTTTTTACAATGGCACGCCGAGATATTATCCGCCGATAATCAAAAAGCACTTTTAATTCCAGAAGGTTTTGCTCACGGTTTTCAGACTTTGACAGATAACGTAGAATTATTGTATTGTCATTCTGCACCTTATATTGCTGCAGCTGAAGCCGGTTTGAATCCAAAAGATGAAAATTTAGCCATTACTTGGCTTATGAACATAACAGAAATATCTGAACGTGATAATTCTCATCCATTTCTCATTGAAACTAAATTCACAGGAGTTAGTCTTTGAAATGCCGTCATTGTTTCACATTGTTGAATCATACTTTTCTCGATTTAGGTTTTGCACCGCCATCGAATGCGTATCTTAGTAGTGAAGATTTAGTCAAACCTGAAAAATACTATCCCTTGAAAGTGATGGTTTGTACTCAATGTTGGTTAGTGCAAACGCTTGATTATGCTCGAGTGGATGAACTTTTTAGTCAAAATTACGCTTATTTTTCGAGTACATCTGTGACTTGGTTAGCACACGCCCAAACATATACAAAAGCAATAATCCAAAAATTACAACTTAATCAGAACAGTTTTGTTATTGAGATTGCATCCAATGACGGTTATCTTTTGAAAAATTTTGTTACTGCTAACATTCCATGTCTAGGTATTGAGCCTACTACCGGCACCGCAGCAGCAGCAGAAAAACTCGACATTCCTGTTAAACGAGAGTTCTTTTCTGAGCAGTTAGGAAAGCAATTAGCGGCTAGTGGAAAACAGGCAGATCTCATTATCGGTAATAATGTTTACGCTCATGTGCCTAACATCAACGATTTTACTCGTGGTTTAAAAGCCGCTCTTAAACCCGATGGAACTATCACATTAGAATTCCCCCATTTAATGCGTCTAATTGAATTCAGCCAATTTGACACGATTTACCATGAACATTTTTCCTACCTGTCGCTTTACACTGTGAATCGAATTTTTAAAGCGGCTGGCTTACGAATTTGGGACGTAGAAGAATTATCTACACATGGTGGAAGTTTAAGAATTTATGGTTGTCATTTTGATGATGTTCGACAAACGTCACAAAGTGTTGATAAATTACTCGTAGAAGAATCACAACGTGGTTTACAACAACTCGAAACCTATCAGAATTTTCAACCTGAAGCCGACAAAATCAAAGATGATTTATTATTGTTTCTAATTGAACAGAAACGTTCGGGAAAAAAAGTAGTGGCTTATGGTGCAGCGGCTAAAGGTAATACGTTACTTAATTACGCAGGAATTAAATCCAATTTAATAGCGTTTGTGTGTGACGCGGCACCATCAAAACAAAATAAATTTATGCCTGGTAGTCACATTTCAATTGTTTCGCCCAAAAAATTACAAGAGGAAAAACCAGATTGGGTGTTAATTTTACCTTGGAATATTGCCAGTGAAATTAAACAACAAAACATTCAGTTAGCCGGTTGGGGAACAAGGTTCATTATAGCTGTGCCGAAGTTGGAGGTAAACTTATGCGATTAACACCAATTCAAATACAACTCATAAAAAATACGGTAGATCATGTGCTGGATGTGTCAAACAAAGTATGGCTGTTTGGTTCTCGTGTTGATGATAGTCAACGAGGTGGTGATATTGACTTATTTATTGAGGTTCAAACCACGCTCAAAAATAGAGCCGATACAATTTGTCAGTTGTATGCTGCTTTTATAATGGTTCTTGGTGATTGTAAGATTGACGTTGTGTTAAAAGATGAACGTACCGTTGATGCCCCTATTTTTCAAATTGCTAAACGCACGGGGATTTTGTTATGAATCTGAGCTATTTGCCAGAATATGCCGAAAATGCTCGACTAGCATTGTCATTGGCAAAAAAAGAAATGGGACATCTCGTTTATACGCATCACACACTTTTTTCTCAAAAAATTGATATTCACTGGGTAGAATCGTTATCAGAGCATGAAGAACTATCAGAAAAGGTTGATGCTTTTGTGAGTCGGTTCAGTCGGTTGCAAGATCATATTGGCGAGAAACTTATTCCGCGTTTTGCGGCATTACTGGGGGAATCGCCTAAATCACTGCTTGATGTATTAAATTATGCTGAAAAAGTTGGTTGGATTAGCGATGTTCAAGCATTTATAAAAGCAAGAAAACTTAGAAATTTGTTAGTACATGAATACATGGTAGACGCTGAATTATTTTTACAATCGCTTAGTTTCGCTGATGAGGCAACACTTATGCTGACCAATGTTGTAAGTAAAATTGACCAATATGCTGACGCGCTTGGTCTTGTGACAGATTTAAAACAATGAAAACAGAGCGCATTTATTACACAAAACCTTCTATTACAGAAAAAGAAGTTGAATATGCAACTGATGCCGCTCGAAATGGGTGGGGAGATCGTTGCTACGAATACATAGAACGTTTTGAACAAAGTTTTAAACAACATTTAAATGTAAATTATGCGATTGCCACTTCAAGTTGCACGGGTGCAATGCACATGGGGCTTGCAGCTTTAGGAATTGGGGTTGGTGATGAAGTAATTCTAGCCGATACCAATTGGATAGCGACTGCTGCACCCATTACATATTTGGGTGCAATACCCATTTTCGTCGATATTTTACCCTATACTTGGTGCATTGATCCTGCACAAGCAGAGGCGGCAATTACACCGAAGACTAAAGCGATTATTACTACCCATTTATATGGAAATTTGTGTGATATGGATGCTTTACTGGCATTAGGTGAGAAATATAAGGTGCCGATTATTGAAGATTCAGCTGAAGCAATAGGCTCTGTTTATCATGGTAAGCGTGCAGGTTCAATGGGACGATTCGGTGTTTTTTCTTTTCATGGTACGAAAACAGTAACGACAGGTGAAGGAGGAATGTTTGTTACAAACGATGAGCAACTTTACGAAACCGTTTTGACATTAAGCAATCATGGACGTTCTCGAAATCAAGTTAAGCAATTTTACTCTGACATGATTGGTTTCAAATATAAAATATCAAATATCCAAGCTGCGATTGGCTGCGCTCAAATCGAACGAATTGATGATTTGATTTTACGAAAACGAGAAATTTTATCTTATTACCGTCAACATCTAGTCAATCTCCCGTTTATTCAAATCAATCCAGAGCCAGCAGAGACTATAAATGGGGCTTGGATGCCAACAGTTGTTTTTGATGCCTCGACGAAAATTACTCGAGAACAATTACAGCG